>NZ_QROM01000019.1:24827-40515 GCF_003474365.1 Collinsella sp. AF38-3AC | reverse complement strand
GCGGACTTTCATGCCGGGGGCTCCCAATGTTTTATGTCCTGCTCATATCGTCTGTGCCGGCACTTTGGGACACTCCTTTGCTAGAAGATTCGACGCAGGTCTCCGCGGTTGAGGGCTTCGTCGAAGAGGTGCTTGAATACCACGCTGCCGTGCAGGCCGTCGTGCTCGAACTCGTTGGTCACCCAGGCGTGCGAGTTGCCCACGCGGCTGAGCGTGTCGAGCTGCATGCCCGAGTCCACGTACATGTCATCGAAGTATACCGCGGCCTGGAGCGGTACCTCGTTACAGGCCAGGCGCTGCGGGTCGTAGATCTTGTCCCAGCTGGTGTCCTCCATCAGCAGGTCCATCGCCGGCTTGAAGGGCTTAAGTTCGGGCATCTGCTCAAACATCCACGGGAACATGGCCTCGCCGGTAAACATGAGCGGGCGTGCGAGGGTGTCGAACTCGGCACGATGGGCTTTCTCTTCTGCTGCGGCCCAGCGAATGGGCATGGTGTCGCCGTCGGCGTAGATGAACTCCTGCAGTGTCCAGTACAGCGGGTTCGTGCGCGTATTGGTGCGCTCGAAAGCGCGCATCAAAAAGCTGTCGGATACCGAGGCGCCGCAGCTCAGCGTGCCGTCACCATCAACAAACGCGTGGTCGATAATCCAGTGCATGCGCTCAAAGCTCGGCTTCATGCCAAAGTCGCTGCCCATGAGCTGCAGGCGCTCGACCGTCATCGGCGAACCGTCGGGCAGTGCGGGTTTTTGCACCTCGATCGCATCGGCCAGCGCCGCCACGCGCTCGACATCGGCGGGGTAGCGGTCGTAATACTGCTGGGTCTTGGCCGCCATGCGCGGGAAAGTGTGCGCGTAGACCTCGCTGGCGCTCGCCGGCACGTGCGGAATGCCGCCGCAGGTAAAGCTTGCCGTCACGCCCTCCGGGAAGAGGGACAAATAACTCAGCGTCAAAAATCCGCCGTAGCTCTGGCCGATCGTGACCCAGGGCTTGCCGCCAAAGCCCACCAGACGCAGGTACTCAAAATCGCGCACGATGGAGCTGGCGAGGTGACGCTTGAGAAAGTCTGCCTGCGAGCGGGCCGCATCGGCGCCGGTTGCCTCCGCGCGCTCGCCCAGGGCTGCGATCGTGCGTCCGTCAACACAGCTGCTGCGTCCGGTGCCGCGCTGGTCGGGCAGCACGACACGGAAATGCTTGACGGCCTCCTCGATCCAGCCGTCGCTGGTGGGCGACAGCGGACGCGGGCTCTCGCCGCCGGGGCCGCCCTGCAAAAACAGGAGCAGCGGCAGATCGTCGTTGATGCGGTCGGGTGCGCAAACCACGCGGTAGAAAAGCTTGATGCTCTCGGGCGCGCCGGCGATGGGCGCCGGCATGGCGCCGCGGCGCATAGTGCTGCCGACGGCCAAAAGCATTGGCTCAAGGCCGCGCCAGTCGAGAGGGACATCGATGCTGTGGTCCTCGACATACAGGCCGGGGACGTGGTACGAAGTGATGAGCGCCATGTAATGCTTCCATTCGTTGCGGTGTTTCGGGTTGACCAATTCTACCGCCGTCGGCGAGGATGCGCATAAATCGGCTACCATGGTTGGCAAACATCTAAGAGAAAGGGCCGCCCATGTCGGTCGATATAGCCACGTATGTCCACGATCTTGCCGTCGAGACCAAGGCCGCTTCAGCCGCGCTTGCCACGGCGAGCGATGCCCAGCGCCAGGAGGCCGTGCGCGCCATGGCCGCGGCGCTGCGCGACGGTGTCGATTGCGTCATTGCCGCCAACGAGCTCGATATGTCTTCCGCGCGCGATGCGGGCACCTCGGCCGGACTGCTCGACCGCCTGCTGTTGACGCCCGAGCGCGTTGATGGCATGGCCGCCGGCCTGGAGAAGCTCGCTGAGCTGCCCGATCCCGTGGGCCGCGTGCTCGACCATCGCGTGCTTGCAAGTGGTGTGGACCTTACGCGTGTGACTGTGCCGCTGGGTCTGGTTGCCATGGTCTACGAGGCACGTCCCAACGTGACGGCCGACGCCGCGGGCATCTGCATCCGCACCGGCAACGCCTGCATCCTGCGCGGCGGTTCGCTGGCGTATCACTCGTGCGCCATGATTGCCGAGCTGCTGGCCGATGCGCTTGAGGCCCAGGGTTTCCCGCGCGAGGCAGTGTCGATGATCGAGTCTACCGACCGCGAGGCCACCGGCGAGCTCATGAAGCTCCGCGGCATCGTCGATGTGCTCATTCCGCGTGGCGGTGCGGGCCTGATTCAGCGTTGTGTACGCGAGTCGCTCGTACCGGTGATCGAGACGGGCACGGGTAACTGTCACATCTACGTGCATGAATCCGCCGACTTTGATAAGGCGCTCAACATTATCGTCAACGCTAAGACGCAGCGCGTGGGCGTGTGCAATGCCGCCGAGTCGCTGCTGGTCGACCGCGCCATGGCAGACACGTTTTTGCCCGCGGCTGTGGCTGTGCTGCACGACCACGGCGTGCTCATTCACGGCGACGAGGCCACGTGCGCCGCATGCGCCGACGCCGGTCTTGCCGAGGGCGACGACTACGTGGCCGCGACCGAGGAGGATTGGGGCCACGAGTATCTGGCGCTCGAGATGAGCGTGAAGGTCGTGGCGGACGAGGATGAGGCCATCGCGCACATCAACCGCTACGGCACCATGCATTCCGAGGCCATCATCGCCGAGGACGCGGACGCTTGCGAGCGCTTTTTGGATGAGATCGATGCCTCGGCCGTGTATGCCAATGCCAGTACGCGCTTCACCGACGGCGGCGAGTTTGGACTGGGCGCCGAGATCGGCATCTCGACCCAAAAGCTCCACGCCCGCGGCCCCTTTGCCGCCGAGGCCCTCACCACCTACAAATACAAGCTCCGCGGCACCGGCCAGGTCCGCCCCTAAACCTCTCGTAAGCAAAAACCACCACGAAGGGGACAGGCACCTTTGTGGTGGTTTTGATTTACTTGCGCACTCGTTCGTCGGCCAATTGTATCTAAGCATATTTTCGTCATGTAATAGGTGACATTTCGGCAGGTGGACGGCATTATCGGTAAGTAGATTCTCGCTGTTTTGCATATGCCGCGGAGGTATGTTTTGACATGAGAGCAAGGAGATGCCCATGTCAAGAAAACCTCGGCAGAAATCGCAGATTGGCCTATATCACATTACGATGAGGGGCAACGGCAAACAGCTTCTATTTGAGGATGATGCAGACAGGAGGCGGCTGTTGTCGCTTGTCCGGTCGTCGTTATCGAGGTTCAACGTCAAACTTATTGCTTGGTGCCTGATGGGCAATCACGTGCATCTTGTCGCGAGCGATCCCGATGATAACGTAAGTGAGTCCATGCACCTTGTCATGTCTTGCTACGCAACATGGTATAACCGCCGGCATGGGCATGTCGGCCACGTTTTTCAGGATAGATTTTCGAGCACTCCCATTTCGAGCGAGGAACATCTTCTCGATGCTATTCGATACGTGCATTTCAATCCGCAAAAAGCCGGTATTTGTCCGTATGGCGAGTATCGATGGAGCAGCCATCTGGATTATGTTGAACGCGACCCAGCTATTGCGACGGTCGATTTGGCGTTTGTTCGCCTTGCGTTTCCGCGCGCTTGCGACTATCGGGCCTTTATGGACGCATCCGATGTCGTGGTTGTTCGTCCGTCAGCGGGTGGGCGCATCGATGAAGATGAAGCTTTAGATGTGGGAATATCGCTGATTCGCTCGTTTGGGCTGAGTGAGCTTTCCGATGTTAAAGCCCTCGATAAGGCCAAACGAAATGAGATTTTGGCTGCGATGCGGAGCGCCGGCCTTTCGATCCGTCAGATTCAGCGCCTGACGGGTGTAGGGGAGTGGTCGATTCGCAAGGCAGGTTAGCTCGTTCTGATGCAAACAAAAACCACCACAAAGGTGCCTGTCCCCTTTGTGGTGGTTTTAGTGTTAGGCCTGGAAGGTGTCGCGATCGGGAGCGAAGGACTGCATGGCTGCGATGGTGCGGTCAAAGAGCTCGGGAAGCTCCCAGCCCAGCATCTCGGCGCCCTGCGAAATCACGTCGCGCGAGCAGCCGGCGGCGAAGCGCTTGTCCTTGAACTTCTTCTTGAGCGACTTGGTCGTAAAGTCCATGACGCTCTTGCTCGGGCGCATGATGACGGCAGCTCCGATCAGGCCGGTAAGCTCGTCGCAGGCAAACAGGATCTTCTCCATCTGCAGCTCGGGCTTGGGCAGCGAAGTGTTGAAATCGGACGTGTGCGACTGAATGGCACGGATGAGCTCAGGAGAGGCACCTTCGCCTTCGAGGATCTCGGCAGCGTAGATGGTGTGGTTCATGGGGTCGTCCTCATGCTCCTCCCAATCCAGGTCGTGGAGCAGGCCGACGATGCCCCAGAACTCCTCGTTCTCGGGGTCGAACTCGCGCGCAAAGTAGCGCATGGTGCCCTCGACGGTTTCGCCATGGGTGATGTGGAACGAATCCTTGTTGTGCTCGTTGAGCAGTTCGAATGCGCGGTCGCGGGTGATTCCGGCGGTAAGCGACTCTGCCATAACAGACTCCTTGTGCTCGTGGGTATCGATAAGATTGAATACTACTAGAACAAGAAAACCACCACAAAGGTGCCTGTCCCCTTTGTGGTGGTTTTGGCGTGGGCAGGTTAGTTGAGGGCGGCTTGGGCTAGGCGGGCTTCGGCGGCCTCTTCGGTGACGCCCAGGGCCACGGCGAACTCCTCTATAGAGCGGCGCTTGGCCTCCTTGAGCACACGCATGTAGTAGGAACTGGGCTTTTTATCAGCTTCCTCGGCCTGGCGAATGCGGTGCATCATGGTTTTTGCCACGCGGACCGTCTCGGGCGCGCCCAGCTTGAGCTGCTGCTTAAAGTGCGTCTCCTCAAGCGAGCTGTTGCGCTCGGTAAAAGTGTCGCACTCCAGCTCGTCGTAGTGGCTCAGCAGGTGCTCGGCATCCTGCTGAGAGATGGCGGCATGCAGACGGTCGGCTTGCGCCACGGGGTACATGAGAATCGTCTGCGCATGTCCCTGCTTGGTCTCGAGCAGCAACATGGGCTGCGGCGTGTCGTCCCTAAAACCGACGACGGTGCAGACTCCCTGGCCCGGATGAATGACGTGTTGACCGATTGAGAACATGCTACCTCCAGCTTATACGAATTTGCGTATGTCTAGAATACCACGCTGACGTGCGCAAACCATCGCTTTATGCAGGAAAAGCACACAATTCCGATAGGTAAGAGTATTCGATATTCCGAGCAGCTCATGCACGTGTTTATGCATTTTCGGCAGGTGCACAATCAGCAGGCAAACCGCCATCTTTGAGTGGCCCTGTGCGAGCTGTAGTCATTTTTGTGCATATGCAATATCGATTGACTTTACCCTGCGACAGTAGCTACCGCTTGTGATAGAGTGCTACAAACTCTGGCTTTTGCCCTACGAGTGACCAAGAGCTCGGGGGCTTTAACACAAGGAGGATCTATGCCCGAGAAGATTGAAGAGCTGGTACGCGCTGCGCTTGCTGCGGCCCAGGAGGCCGGCGACCTTTCCGCATTTGAACTTGATGATTGCGCTATCGAGCGACCGGCCGACACTTCTCATGGCGAGTGGACCTCCACTATGGCCCTGAAGTCCGCCAAGCTGGCTCACTGCGCCCCGCGCAAGATTGCCGAGGCCATCGTTGCCCATATGCCCGAGGACCCCGCGATTGAGAAGGTCGAGATCGCAGGCCCCGGCTTCATTAACTTCTACCTCTCCGTTGCCGTCAAGAACGCCATTTTTGGCGAGGCCCGCGAGAAGGGCATGGACTTCGCTAAGTCTAACGTCGGTGGCGGCCTGAAGACCCAGGTCGAGTTCGTCTCCGCCAACCCTGTCGGCCCCATGCACATCGGCCACGGCCGCTGGGCCGCTCTGGGCGACTCCCTTTGCCGCGTTATGGACCACGCCGGTTACGACATCCAGCGAGAGTTCTACATCAACGACCACGGTTCTCAGATGAACACCTTCGGCAACTCCATCAGCACGCGCTATATGCAGCTTGCCGATATCATTGCCAAGCAGGGCGTTGATATCGACGAGGCTCACAAGCTCCTGATCGCCGACCGTGACGCCTTCGTTGCCGACGAGAACGACGAGCATCCCGAGACCCATCCGTATCAGGACAACTTTGCCGAGACCCTGGGCAAGGACTCCTACGGCGGCGACTACATCATCGATGAGGCTGCCGAGTTCTGGCGTACCGACGGCGACAAGTGGGTCGACGCCGATCCGCAGGAGCGCATGGAGAGCTTCCGTGAGCGCGGCTATGTGAAGATGGTCGACAACATGCGCGACCTCTGCCACGCCGTCAACTGCGACTTCGATCGTTGGTACTCCGAGCGCTCGCTGTATGTGAAGGACACCGAGGGCGAGACCGCCGGCACCTCTGCCGTCGACCGCGCTTTTGAGAAGCTCGACAAGATGGGCTACCTCTACACCAAGGACGGCGCCCTGTGGTTCCGTTCCACCGATCTGGGCGACGACAAAGACCGCGTCCTAATCAAGTCCGACGGCGAGTACACCTACTTCGCCTCCGACGTCGCCTATCACTGGGATAAGTTCCAGCGCGTCGATCACGTCATCGACATCTGGGGCGCCGACCACCACGGTTATATCGAGCGCGTCCGCTGCGTCTGCGACGCTCTCGGTTACCCCGGTAAGTTCGAGGTTCTGCTGGGCCAGCTCGTCAACCTGCTGCGCAACGGCAAGCCCGTCCGTATGTCCAAGCGTAAGGGTACCATGGTGACCCTGCAGGAGCTCGTCCATGAGGTCGGTTCCGATGCCGCTCGCTACACGCTCATCTCCAAGAGCTCCAATCAGATGGTCGACTTCGACATCGAGGCCGTTAAGAAGCGCGATAACTCCAACCCGGTCTATTACGTGCAGTATGCTCACGCCCGCGTGTGCTCCATCCTGCGCCGTGCCGCTGACGTTACGCCCGAGCAGGCTGACGAGATGGGCATGAAGGCCGTCGCCGCCAAGGCCATCGGTGAGAACGTCGATTACTCGCTGCTGACCGATCCGACCGAGCTCGCCCTTTCGCGTAAGCTCAACGAGCTCACCGACCTGATTGCCAGCTGCGCTCGTGATCGCGCCCCGTTCCGTCTGACGCATTTTGCCGAGGAGCTCGCCGGCGACTTCCATAGCTTCTACGCTGCCTGCCAGGTGCTGCCGAGCGAGGGCCGTCCCGTCGACCCCGAGCTTTCGCGTGCCCGTCTGGCCGCTTGCGACGCCGTTCGCGTGACGCTCGCCCTGGTGCTCACCCTCGTTGGCGTCTCCGCGCCCGAGCAGATGTAATCTGCGGTTCATTTGACCGTGTAGGTTCGGCTTTGCTGAGCCCTATAAGCCCGATCTCCATGCGGAGGTCGGGCTTTTTGCGTTTGGCGGGGCTTTTTGGCGTGTTGGAAAATGCTACAAAAAAGCAACTATACCGCTTTACGGGGCTGAATCGCTGCCTGGCGACCATAGCGACAGCAGTGAAAATAAAACCGCAGGTAGACGGCTTGCCGAATATTAAAAATGCAGGGTATGGTTGGCTTGCGCCGTTCTTACACCGTAATCCGCCATAGTTTTGAAAATGACCCCTTGGGGACGGAGGAAAACGGATCATTTATGTCCCGGGGGAGAGCGGTACGAAACCGTCCGCCACGAATCGGGCTTATCTACTACGTTTAGTCGCATACCCCGAACCATGTCGAAAGGCGCGATATTTAAAACCGCAGGTAGCGGGATTGCGATTTTAGGAAGACCGAGGGAATGGTCAGGGGTCGCGGGCCAAACGTAGTAGATAGGCGCGATTCGTGGCGAGTCGATCCTGGGACTGACGATTCTGCTCCCGTGCCTCGTGGTCACCACGATCTTTGGGGGCTCGGCTGGCCTATCCATATAAGTTGCAGTGGAATAGTTCCTGTTTGGGGCGGCTGCCGGGTTTTTCAGGAGCTCTTTCACCGCAACTTATGAGAGCTGGATATCGCCGCCCGCGGCTTTGTGAAGAGTGCCCCTTTTGACTAGTCGTTTAAGAACGTCCCCAATGACTAAGTTGCAGGTGGCGGCGGTTGTGTTACACTAACGCTGCGTAGTTGACGCAATCATCTCGATACAGATCAATGATGTCCGTCGTTTTGAACGGAACTAGACTGTTTAGCCGTCCTGAAGGTTTATGCAGGGAGCATGTGATCACAGGGCTTGAAAAGAAAGTTGAGCAAACACTGTGTCTGATCAACAGCAAGAAAACGAAATAACGACGACGCAGGCCGCTCCCGCTGCACCGGTTGCGTCGGACCAGGTCACGGCGCCCGCGCAAGCCTCGGCTCCTGAGACGCCCAAGGCTGCTTCGACGTCTACGCCTGCAGCGGCTGAGAAGGCCGTGTCTGCAACTAGTGAGGAGGCTGCTCCGGCAAAGCCCAAGCGCACGCGCCCCACGGCCAAGCCTGCCGCTGACGGCGAGGAGGTCACCAAGCCCAGGCGCCGTACCACGCGCGCGACGCGCGTCAAGCGCACCGTTGCAACTGACTCCTCGGCGCCGATTTCCGATGAGGTCGCGCAAGCACGTGCGTTGGCGCAGATTAGCGAGGCTCAGGTGGTGCGTGCCCGCCGTCGTGCTGCCGAGCGCGAGGCCGCGGCTCTGACCGAGCTTGCAGCTCCGTCTGTGCCCGAGACGTCTGCCGCCACCGAGACCCCTGCCTCCGACCAGCCGACCGAGAAGCCGGCACCGCGCACACGCCGTCGCACGGCTGCTAAGGCCGAGCAGGTTGCCGAACAGGTAACCCCCGAGCTCACTGAGGCTTCGGTCCGTTCCGCGGCAGGGAAGGGCGCATCGCCTGCTGAGCCTGCTGCGCCTGTCGAGGCCGGCGAAGTTCCCGTTGTCGATCCGGCTTTGCGCCCGCACCGTCGCGGTCGCAAGCCCAAGGCCTTCGTCGAGGCCGAGAAGGCCGCAGCCGCAGCCGCCGCCGCCGCTCGGGATGCTGCGGCGACCGCCGAGTCTGCAACCGCTGCCGACGCGCCCGTCCAGGATGCTACGACTTCCGAGGCCGCTCCCGCCGATGCCGAGCCCGCCGACGTCCGTCCCGGTCGCAGCCGTCGCACCGCTGCTAAGCGCACGTCCAAGGCTAAAGCCGCTAAGAAGGGCGCGTCCGAGGATTCCGCCGAGACGACCGCCGATGCATCGACTGATGTCGCCGAGCCTCAGGACGTCGAACAGCCTGCGTCCGAGAAACCCAAGCGCGGCCGTAAGAAGTCCGCCAGGGCCAAGGCCGCCGAGCAGCAGGCTGATGTCGAAGCGCAGGTCGATACCGGCGCCGAGGCCAATGACGCCGCCGCGGCCAATGTTGACACCGCCGCAACCGATGGCGCCGCGCCCGCCGAGGGCGAAGACGGCGCTCGCCCCAACCGTCGCCAGCACAAGCGCAACGACGAGCGCAACGAGCGCAAGGATGACCGCAACAACGACCGCCGCAACCGCCAGCGAGATCGCAAGCAGCGCAACAAGGAGCGTAATGCCGCTCCCACCGAGCCCACGCTTTCGCGCGAGGAACTCGCGGCCATGAAGGTCGCCGAGCTGCGCGAAAAGGCCAAGGAGTTCGAGATCGAGACGACTGGCAAGAAGAAGGCCGAGCTTGTCGAGGAGATCTACACCACTGCCGCGAAGGCCGAGGGCTTCCGCGACATCAAGGGCATTCTGCAGATTCGCCCGGACAGTTCCGGCATCATCCACGCCCATGGCTACATGAAGTCCAACGACGACGCCTTCGTGCCCGCCTACCTCATCCGCTCCGCGCGTCTGCGCACGGGCGATGTCATCGAGGGCTCGCTGCGTCCTTCGCGCGGCGGCGACAAGCGCGCCGGCCTCGCCAAGATCACGACCGTCAACGGTCTGGACCCCGAGCAGATTCGCAACCGTCCCAAGTTCGGCGACCTCACCCCGGTCTATCCCAACGAGCCGCTGCGCATGGAGCACGGCAAGGACTCCATTACCGGTCGCGCCATCGACATCGTGTCGCCGATCGGCAAGGGTCAGCGTGGCCTGATCGTGTCCCCGCCCAAGGCCGGCAAGACCACGATCCTCAAGAAGATCTGCCAGTCTATCTCGATTAACAACCCCGAGGTGCACCTCATCTGCCTGCTCGTCGACGAGCGCCCCGAAGAGGTCACCGATATGCAGCGTTCTATCAAGGGCGAGGTTGTGGCGTCGACCTTCGATATGCCCGCCGACAACCACACCCGCGTGGCCGAGCTCGTCATCGAGCGTGCCAAGCGCATTGTTGAGCTGGGCGGCGATGTTGTGGTGGTGCTCGACTCCATCACGCGTCTTGCCCGCGCCTACAACTTGGCGGCGCCCGCCTCAGGCCGCATCCTTTCGGGCGGCGTCGATTCGGCGGCACTGTATCCGCCCAAGCGCTTCCTGGGTGCAGCCCGTAATATCGAGAACGGTGGCTCGCTCACCATCCTGGCCTCTGCCCTCATCGACACCGGTTCCAAGATGGACGAGGTCATCTTTGAGGAGTTCAAGGGCACCGGCAACATGGAGCTTAAGCTCGACCGCGACCTGGCCGACCGCCGCATCTTCCCGGCTATCGACCCCGTTGCCTCCGGTACGCGTAACGAGGACCTGTTGGTCGACGAGCAGATGCGTCCGTTTGTCTTTGGCCTGCGTCGCATTCTTGCCGGCATGAACAACACCGAACGCGCAGCCGCGTCGTTCATCAAGGGTCTTAAGGGCACCAACACCAACCAGGAGTTCCTGGTGCGTTCGGCCAAAAAGCACAGCGACTACGAGCAGACGTTCTAGGTTGTCATCCACACGCAGCGATAGTCATCAATGCGATAAAGGGTCGGGGCTTTGAGCCTCGGCCCTTTTCCATATCGCCGCTCCGCGCTTATTTTTGACCATAAGACAGGCAAGCAGCAGGTTTCCCGTTTCAATCCGACATTGTCGCTTGCAATCGACAGGGCGGTTTCGCATAATAGCTTTTAAGCTTCGCGACGGAAAACGCAGATGAAACGAACCATATACCGTTGCTTTGGGGCATAGCCCCGCTTCATCTTCTCTCGCGCAGCCAACTGAATGATGCGATTTGGGTGCTGGAAGATGGGGAGAGCTCATGGCTTCTTCTGATGCAACACAACGAGCAGTCCTTGCCGGACTTTCGTGCGGGATCGGCCTTGCCGCTCCCGTGGTTATGTATGCCGCGACGCTGCCGTTTTCGTCTGTGAACGAGACGGTCGTGGCGGGTGCGGTTCCCTTCGCCGTGGGCGCAGTGGCGGGCGTGGGTATCTATGCCGTCTCGCTGGGTATCTCCGAGTACCGTGCGCAGCGTGAAGAGCGTCTGTTCCAGCCCGATGCCATGGGCGGTGCCGCCAATCTCAATCAACATCAAAGTGAGTTCAAGACCGCCTCGATTCCAGCTCAGCAGCAGGATGCGACTCCTTACGCTGCGGCTTCTGCTTCTCAGACTCAGGCGGAGCAGTCTACCTCGACATTCCTTTCCGGCCTGACTGGTGCGTTCCAGCGCCGTCATGCCGATGATGGTGTCCCTACCATCGCTCGAGCCGTAGATGCTATGGACGAGGCCGAGGCTTGGTCCATGATCGACAGTATGCTCGACGACGATTCGCCGGTGAGCTGCGACCCTGCACACTCGCGCGACGTCTATCAAGTCGCCATCGACGAGCTCACCAACGGCGGGCAGACCGGCTCCTTCAATCGCGACGACATCGCCGCCGCGGCACGCGCCGTGTCTGGTTCCCAGGCCGCCCCTGCGGGCAGCACGGCGGCTTTCGTGGCACTCGTTGCCAACGCGGCAGCCAATAACGCCTACAACGCTACCTCGGCGGACGCGAACGCTTCTGCCGACAATTCGTACATTGATGAAGCCATGGCCGCGGACGAGGAGGCCGTTGCCGCCCGCCGTGCCGCCGAAAGCTCGCTGTGGGGCGCTCCTGCCCAGCAGCAGGCGGCTGAGGCTGCGCCGTACAATGCAAACCTCGCCAGCATGCCTATCATCTCCGGTGCCGCGGACATCGATCTCGACGAGCCTGCAGCCATCACCGCATCGATTGATGCCCAAGATCGCATCGACACCGGAGACCTTCCGGACGCCTCGCTCGAGGTTGATGTCCCTATGGCCGACTACTCGGGCCACGAGAACATGTGGGCCGCCGCCACCGCGATTCTGGATGAGATCGACGAGCCTGCTCCTGTTGCGGCCCCCGCTCCCGTCGCTGCCCCTCAGCTTGCTGCCCCCGCCTATGTCGGCCGTCACAGCGCTGTGTTCCCCGAGGATACCGCCCGTATCTCGCGCGAGAGCATCGAGCGGGCCGAGGCTATTGCCGCCGGCATTATGGAAAATCGTCGTCACGAGCGCGTCAATCAGATCCTAGAAGAAGAGATCGAGCGCCTGCAGTCCTCTACTGCCAAGCGTACGGGCCGTGCCTATCTGAGCGTTATCGAGGGCGGTACCGCCAGCTTCGCGCCGCTCCGCGCGGAGGCATAACTTCTGCATGGTTAAGATCAATCGAAAATGGGCGGTCGTGACCTGCCTGATGGCACTCTTGATCTGGGGCAATTCGCTGGTTCCCGGCTCGGGGTCGGGCTCGCTGAGCCTGACGGTCATGGAAGCTATCCGCGGTTTCCTGCACGGCGTGGGACTTCCATATGCATGGGTGACCAACTTTGTTGTTCGCAAGTGCGCGCATTTTACCGAGTATATGGTGCTCGGCATCCTGGCAACGCATGCGTTTGATTTTGAGGGCCGGCGCACCTTTGACGTGCTGCTGCCCACGGCGGTGTTCCTGCTGCTGATTCCCTCGATCGACGAGACGATTCAACTCTTTGTGCCGGGACGCGCCGGCATGATCACCGATGTGATGATCGACTGCTGTGGAGCGGCAACGGGCGTTGTGCTCCGATATCTCTTACGGTCGCTGATGTGCGCCAAAAAGGCCGCCTAGGACGTATTGTTTGGTCCTAGGCGGCCTTTTTTATTTGAGGGTTTATATGAGGCGTGGTGGCGTCGTTCCGTAGGTCGGATTTGCCGGGCGTGCCACGTCCCGTGGGTGCGTCTGCTACTGAAGCGCCTGTGCGCCCAGGGCCAGGCAGCCCATAATGCCCTGCTTGCCCTCGAGGCTGTTGTTGACGATGTAGTTATCGATGTCGGCCATCTCGGGTGTGACGATGTAGCCGTTGAGCATCTCGGCGCACTTCTTGCGCGCGAGCGGCACGATGGGGGTGTGGTCGGCCACGCCGCCACCGATGACGATCTTCTGCGGCGCATAGCACAGCGTGTAGGTCATGAGTGCCTGCGCCAGATAGCCGGCGAGCAGGTCCATGGCCTCCGGGTCATCGGCCATCTCTCCGGCGCTCTTGCCATTCCAGCGCTTTTTAACACCGGGGCCGGCGATGAGGCCCTCGAGGCAGCTGTCGTGGAAGGGGCAGGCGCTGTGCTCGCCAATGGTGTCGCGCGGGTCGCGCGTGACCAGGATGTGACCGGCCTCGGGGTGCATCATGCCGTGCACAAGCTGGCCGCCCGAGAGCACACCGGCGCCCACGCCGGTGCCGATGGTCAGGTAGACCACATCGGTGAGGCCCTGAGCGCAACCAAACGTGACCTCGCCCAGGCAGGCGACGTTGACGTCGGTATCGTAGCCGCAGGGGATATTGAGCTCGTTTTGGATGCTGCCCAGCAGGTCAAAGTAGCGCCATGCCGTCTTTGGGGTCTCTAGGATCTTGCCGTACTGCGGCGAAGCGGGGTTGACCGCGGTGGGGCCAAACGCGCCGATGCCCAACGCGGCGATGCCCTTGTTCGCAAACCACGCGTTGACGGCCTCGACGGTCTCCTGTGGAGTCGTGGTCGCGATCCGCTCGCGCTCTAGGACCGTACCGTCCGCATAGCCCGTGGCGCAGACCATCTTGGTGCCACCGGCCTCGAGCGCTCCGATAAGCTGCTGCTCTGCCATAGTATTCCTCTCTCTGGGACGAATTGCTCCTTCTCTAAGTATAGCGCTCTAAAAACTAAATAAGGTCGCTATAAAAAGAAACCTCGTGACCCAACGGGTTCGCGAGGTTTCTTTAGTGCCTTTAGTTACTGGGTCGTCCTTACCCGCGTGGCTCGATTTTATCACGCAGGGACTTGAGGTTTTCGAGTGCGGAGATAAGCGTTTCGTCGCGCTTGGCAAAGTGGAGGCGAATCAGATGGTTGACCGGTTCGCGGAAGAATCTCGAGCCGGGAACAGCGCCCACACCCACCTTGGAGGCCAAATCCTCGCAGAAGTCGAGGTCGCTGTCATAGCCAAACTCAGAGATGTCCATCATCACGTAGTAGGCGCCCTGCGGCACGTTATGCTCAAGGCCGATGCTGTCGAGTCCCTGGCAGAACAGGTCGCGCTTGGCGGTATAGAGGTCAAGGACCTCATCGTAATAGCTATCGTCGAAGTTGAGGGCGGTGACGACGGCTTCTTGCAGGGGAGCAGCGGCACCCACGGTGAGGAAGTCGTGGACCTTCTTGATGCGCTCGGTGATCTGGGCTGGGGCAATGGTGTAGCCCAGACGCCAGCCGGTGATGGAGTACGTCTTAGACAGTGAGCTGCAGCTGATGGTGCGCTCAAACATGCCGGGCAGCGTGGCCATGTACACGTGCTCGTGGGGCGCGTAGACGATGTGCTCGTAGACTTCGTCGGTGATGCAGCAGGCGTCGTACTTTTTGCAGAGGTCGGCGATAAAGGTGAGCTCCTCGCGGGTAAAGACCTTGCCGCAGGGGTTGGACGGGTTGCACAGGACGATCGCCTTGGGGTCGTTGTCGCGGAAGGCCGCCTCGAGGACCTCACGATCAAAGTCAAAGGTGGGCGGGTTGAGCGGCACATAGATGGGCTCAGCCCCCGAGAGAATGGTGTCAGCGCCGTAGTTCTCGTAGAACGGCGAGAAGATTACGACCTTGTCGCCGGGGTTCGTGACCGTCATCATGGCGGCCATCATGGCCTCGGTGGAGCCGCAGGTGACTACGATATTCTCGTTGGGGTTCACCGGCATGCCCATAAAATGCTCCTGCTTGGCGGCAAGCGCCTCACGCATGGCCTGGGAGCCCCAGGTGATGGAGTACTGGTGGTAAAGCGGCTTGGGGTCGGTGGCGATGGTGCTGAGGCTATCGAGCAGCTGCGCCGGGGGATCGAAGTCAGGGAAGCCCTGCGACAGGTTGACGGCGCCGTACTTATTGGAGATGCGCGTCATGCGACGGATGACGGAATCGGTAAATAATGCCGTGCGGTTGGAGAGTTCTTTCATGCTTGTCCTTTCGAACTTCAGGGTGGGGCAAGTTTACTCCTATGAAACCGGTGGGATTTGCTTGAAATGGTCTCGAAAAACTCTTTTCAAAATTCTTGAAAATTGGGGCTTGCATCGCGTGGCGTTCCTTGCAATAATAGTCGAGCGCGAAGCGCACAGGACACGGTGGGTGTAGCTCAGTTGGCTAGAGCGACGGGTTGTGGTCCCGTAGGTCGAGGGTTCGAGTCCCTTTACCCACCCCAGTTCTTACTTCGTGTTGATATCGGGTCGTTAGCTCAGTTGGTAGAGCAGGGGACTCTTAATCCCAAGGTCCAGGGTTCGACCCCCTGACGGCCCACCACACGATATCTCCTCTAAAGTCCGCCACAACGGACTTTATCTTT
>NZ_QROM01000019.1:24089-24817 GCF_003474365.1 Collinsella sp. AF38-3AC | reverse complement strand
CAATGTCGTGGCCAGCTACTCAGGCGGCCAGACCGTTCTACTCGACGATTGGTATAAGATCGCGGACGGCTACGTTTGGGGCCGATACACGTCGTACAGCGGTCACGCCCGTTACATCGCGGTCGGCAGGGCCACGGGCAAGCCCGAGGCCGACGACTTCCTCGCGAAGGAGTGACATGAAGCCTAGCGAGAAGCTGTTCGGTCTCGTCTACGCGGTCCTGGCGGTCATCGCCATGGTCACGCTCATCGCCGTTGCGTGCTCGCTTGCGCATCCAAGCTACGCGCGAGCGGCTGATGCCGTCACTGTCATGGACCAGGCCGACGGGCCGCTCTACGACCTCCCGCAGAACGTGTCCTCGTACATCGCGACCGAGCGCTCGACTAACCGCGCCTACATCGTGGTCGAGAGCGACCACGGCATCGCGATCACGCCGTACCTCGACGGGGACGGCAATCAGGTGATTATCGACAGACCTTAAGCGCGAACCCCTCCCCGGTACTGCCGGGGAGGGGTTTATGCATAGCCGTATATCCGTTAATAACCGTTCTCCAATGCAGTTTCAGCTAGTTAGGAGCGAGTGATAGCATCGTTACCTGCAACTTTGCTGGTGCAGCACGTGCCAAAAAGTCACATTCAAGACTCTTAATCCCAAGGTCCAGGGTTCGACCCCCTGACGGCCCACCCAAAGCAAGTTAAGACGGTCAACGAAAGTTGGCCGTCTTTTTTA
>NZ_QROM01000019.1:8376-24079 GCF_003474365.1 Collinsella sp. AF38-3AC | reverse complement strand
AGCAGGGGACTCTTAATCCCAAGGTCCAGGGTTCGACCCCCTGACGGCCCACCAAAGAATGCACAGGTCAGCGCTTCGGCGCTGACCTTTTTTGTTTGCCGAGATGCCGAATCATAACCGTCCGTTACCGTTCGCGTTTTACGCCCCCTGCCGTTTATGCGCGGCAGGGGGCGTTTTATGCATTTTACAGGTAGCGGACCTAGAAAATGCATTTTAGAGCGTCTCGGCGTCCCGACCGGTGCCATTAAAACCGCCGTCCGCGCCGCCGCCCTCGACGATCTGCAGGGCGCGGCCGACCTGCCTGGCGGCCTTCTCGCGCTCCGCGAGGCCCGGTTTGATGTAATGGCGGTAATCTGTCCCCAGGTCCGTATGGCCGTGCAGGTCCATGATGCTCAGGGGGTCGACCTCGGTTGCCGCCATGATGGTCTCGGACGTGTGGCGCAGGGCCTTGGGCGGGATATACCGCAGGTCATGGCGCGTGCACATGCGCCGCCAGGCGCGAACGAGGTTATCGCCGCGCATGTTGACGATGCGCTGCCCGCTCCACTCCCGCACCTGCTCCGTAACCGAAGTGCCGCCCTCGACGGTTATGCTCGGACGCAGCTCGTCCATGATCCGGTGCAGGCGCTCGCGGCCTGCCAATAAAACCGGTACGGTGCGCACGGAATGGGCGTTCTTGGTCTCCTTCACGCCGTCCTCGTCCGTGTACGCGCGGCAGACCTCGATGTACTCCGAGACCGTCGGCTGGCCTGTGGCGAAGTCGTAGGTCGTGGTGACCTTGAGGTCGCACGGGCGCACGGCCAGCGCCTCCTCCTTGCGCAGTCCGCTCAGGCCCAGGATGAGGTAGGCGTTCATGACCAGGTCCGCGCGGTCGTCGCTGGCGGCGAGCCTGCGCAGCGCCTCTGCGGCCTCGGGGATGCTCCACGGCTCCACGGGCGCCTGCTTGGCCTTGGGCGCGATGACGCGCCGGCGGAAGGGCTCCACCGTCACCCATCCGTCATCGAAGGCGCGGCGCATGACGGCGCGCAGTGTCGTCTTGGTCTTGGCAGGCGCGCCCGAGCGCTCTATGCAGCTGCGCATCATGTCGTGCGTTATCTTCGAGATGTCCGTCGAGCCCAGGACGGGGGAGATGTAGTTGTCCATCTGCCCGTCGTACTCGCGCAGGCTCGCCTTTGAGCGCGGCTTGCCGCGGTTGCTGGGGGAGTCGCGGAAAACTCCCCAGTAGTACATGTCGAGCGTCACGCCCGCGTGCGCCGCCTGGGACACGCCGAGCTCCTGCGCGAGCTGGGCGATGGCGATATCGGCCTCGGTCTCGGTGCCGTATACGGTGCGCGACACGCGCCGCACGTGCCCGTCCGCGCGGAAGCCCGCCTGCACGCGGATCACCCACTTGCCCGGAGCCACCTCGCGCTTCGAGCCGAGTTTTGACCTGGAAGTATCGTTGGTTGCCATATAATGGACCTGCCTTTCCCTTTTAGCCGGAGGGCATATGCCCCGTGCGGATCCGCCAAGATTGCCGCACGGGGCTTTTTGTTTAGATGCCGGGCCCGCCCTGCTGGGGCTACGCCTCCGCCGCGGCCTTGCACGGACGGCCCGCCCCGGGCTTGGCCGCGATGCGGTACTCGATGGAGTCGCGCGACACCATGCGGGTGTTGCCGACCCTCCAGCTGCTCAGGCTCCCGTCGCGGCAGAGCTGCGCCACGCGCGCGGTGCTCACGCCGAGCATCTCGGCGGCCTCGGCGGCGGTCACGGCCGGGATGTCGGACAGCTCGACGCTGGTCGCGACGGTGACGATCGTGCCGCCGTGGGACGGCGCATGGCCAAGCCCGCCGCCCTCGAACTCCGCCCCGCGCTCCAGCGCCGCCAGGGCATGGACGCGCAGCCAGTCGACGGCCATCTCGACGGCCTCCTCGTAGGTATCGCCCTCGGTGGCCCCGGCGAGCCCGCACGGCTCCACGGCGTAGCCGCCCTCGGGGTCGGGGTAGACCTCGAACTCCTGCATGACGATCATGGTGGTCTCCTTTCCTGCGGTGAAGGGGAGGGCGGGGCTAGAGCAGCCCCGCTTCCTTCCTGATTCCCCTCGCGGTCGTCTCCTTTATCTCCCGGTGCCTGGGCACTGTCACCGTCACGTCCCCGCGGCGGAACTTGTCGTGCTTGGCGCCGGTGCCGCTGAGCTTTACGTAGCCCGCTTCGGTCAGCTCCCGCTCGAGGTCCCTCTTCTTAGTCACCGCCTAACTCCTTTCGACAATTAAATATTAGCACAGCTAAGTAATAAAGTATATAAAAGATTAGCGCAATTAAGGATTAAATTAGATGAGAGGCTGGTTCTTCGGAGCCTGCGCCGTTGGAGGTTTTTCCGGAAAAACCTGAAAAACCCTGCCGCACCGCGGGTCATAATCTTAATGAACACCATTCCCGCTCCTGGAGGTACCCATGGCTCGCTATAGCGTCGGCGCGTACACGTACGAGGACGATTCCGTCATCCCGCAGATCTTCGACGAGGTCACGGGCACCCCGGTCGCCCTTGGCTCCAAGCTCATCTCCCGAGAGCGCGGGGACACCGTTACCGTCGAGGCAATGGGCGTCCGTCTGGTGAACGGGTCCTTGGTTCCGTTTGTCGATGCGAGCATGGATGCGGCCAATCTGTTCGAGTACAAGATCAATGCCGAAAAATCCTCGGACACCGGCGAGTGGGTCCTCTCCGGGTACTGGGCGGTTTCCTAGGCGCCGAAGAGTTTCGCGAGCGCTCCGAGGGCCAGCAGGGCCTTGGGTACGAGGTCCGCGCTCTTCGTCGCAAGGTCGATGACTTTTGCGACGTGTTCGGCGAACCCTGTCTTGTTCTTCGCCTCGGCCGCCATGCGTGCCCGCGACAGCGCCAGCTCGAGTGCCTCTTTCGTCTCGTTGTCGAGAACGGGGTCGTTGCCGATTTCGGTCACCGCCTGGCTTACCTCTACCGAAACGTCTGCCGTCGCCGAGGCCTGTGAGACGCTGCTGGAACTAACCGTCGTGCCGTTTCCGCTGTTCGTGAGCGTGGCCATGTTTGCCACGAGCCACCCTTTTGCACGCTTCACGCCTTTCAGCGTCTTGTCTCTGGGAATTGCCGACGATCTGGTGCACATGAGCGGGAAGGAAAACCCTTCCATCTGCAGCATGAGGTCGTCGATGTGTTCCTGGGTGCTCTCGCCGTAATTTCCCGCCGTGATGCAGTCGCACTCGTAAATGAGATCCTCCACGTGCACCTCTGCCAAAGATTGAGACATGGCAATCACTCCTTCCAAAAAATGAATTGAATAACCCGCGTCTACGCGGACCTTACTTGATCCGCTTCCAGCCTTTCTTCGCCAGCTGTCTCAGCCTGAGCTTGGGAGAGCTCGGCCTGGTCGCGTGCCGTCTCCAGGATCTTCGAGCGCCTCTTCTCGGTGCTCTGCCGGTAGCAGGTGATCAGCTCGCCCTCCGCGCCCGCCGGCGCCGCCGGCCTGTCCTCGGGGTGCTCCTCGTACCAGCCGAGAAGGTCGTTGGGGTCGGTGTTGAAAACCTCGCAGAGCGCAGCGACGAGCTCCGCGTTTGGGTAGCTTTCCTCGCGCTCCCATGACTGAATCGTTCGGAATGACTTGCCGACTTTCTGTGCGAGCTCTTTCTGGTTTAGCCCCAAGGCTTCTCGGCGCTCTCGTAAACGAAGGTTCATCATCGCTCCTTTCTTTGCGCTAAGTGAATAGTAAACAAAAAAATGTCTTTACGCAAAAAAATGTCGCTAATTCGATTGACACGAACAGAAAACTGTTCATAATGGACTTCGACAGACAGAAAAACGTCTCAAAGGAGGTCCGAATGGATTTCAGTAAGGAGCTGGCAGGAAACATCCGTGCCGCACGCGCCCGAGCTGACCTTTCTCAGGCTGAAGTCGCTTCTAAGGTCGGAGTGAACGTCAGCACTTTCGCAAAGTACGAGAGCGGCGATTACATTCCCGGAGCTGACAAGCTCCTGGCTATTTCGCAGGTGCTTGGATGCACGCCCAACGACCTGATGGGCTGGAACACGGACGAGGACGCGTAGGGATGGGGGAAGAGATGGAAGGCAAGAAGGTGGGCGAGATCGTCCTTATGGGCAGGTGCCCCGATGCCTTAGAGCTCGCGGAGAAGGTGGGGGCGGCGTCTGAGCACCTTAGGGCTGCAGTCGAGATTCTTGAGGAAATCGGCGAGGTCGAGCTTGGTGTCGAGGTCATTGGGTACCAAGGTCGACCCCAAAGTGGGGAGGCGGAAGAGGAGTGAATGGGGAGAGGGAAATGACTGTCAAGAGCTACGAGCTGCCCCACGTCGTCACGACGCTGGGCGGCATGGTGACATGGGTCGACGAGGACTCCGAGTGGCACACGGAGGTGTTCGCCTTCCTGGCGGACGCGCGCGACGCGTTCTACAGGCACGTTCAGGCCGGCGACACCGCCTACCTCGCACGCATGGTGGAACTCGACCGCAGGCAGGTGTGCGACCCGGTGGCCTGCGACGTCATGGAGATCGACCCCGCCCCGGGCGAGTGGCCGTTCTGTGGCGGTCGCGAATGACCCGGGCGCTGCTCGCCTCGGCCGTCGTGATGGACGCCGCGGGGTGGCTCTGCATCGCGCAGGGCGCGCACCTGCTCGCGCGGATCTGCTTTGTCGCCGCGCTGCCGTTCATCGCGGCGTGGGTGGTCGGGTCGCTCCGGGGCTGACGGCGGGCCCGCCCCCGTCGCGCCACGGGTTCCGCACCGCCCCCATTCCGCGGGGCCCGTGGCGCGACGGGGCCGGACTCCCTACATCAGGCCCACATGGTGTCCGCCGCCGACTTGGCGGGGCGGCGGCACCGCTCCCTTTGGCGGGGGAGCGCCCTCCGGCTGCATCTATCGGTGCGGCCCTCCGGCAAGGGATTGGCTCTATTGATTTGAAAGGAGAAGGCCATGTGGATGTCTATAGCCAAGGGCGCGCGTTATGCCTGCTGCGACAACGTCATGTTCCGCGCGATGGTCATGCAGGGCGTGATACCGCGCTACCCGTCGCTCAACCCCAACAGCTCGCGCGAGGTGGTGCGCAGCGAGGACATCGATGCCGCCATCATGGCGCGCGGCGCGGTGCCGGCGCTGCCCTCGCCCGACTGCGTTCCGGCGCGGCGTCCGAGGCGGGTGGCGTGATGGGCGACCTTATCTGGGAGGCCGGCTGCTGGCTCGGCGAGCGCTGGAACGCGCTGCCCGAGCGCGTGCGCAGCGTGGTGGGCGCCGTGGTGATGCTCGCGCTGCTCGCCCTGGCCGGCGCCATCGAGGGGACCGCCCCGAGCGGGATGTACTACTAGGAGGAATGACATGCAGTTTGAGAAGAGGCAGGTTCGCCTGGGCGACATCCGCCCGAGCGAGCAGAACCCGCGCGAGGACTTCGGAGACATCGGTGCCCTGGCCCGCAGCATCGAGGCGACCGGCGGCGAGCCGCTGAACCCGCCCGTGGTCGTGGCGGACGGCAACGTGTTCCGCATCGTGGACGGCGAGCGCCGCTACCGCGCGCTGTCGTCCATCTACGGGGAGGATCGCGAGGTGTCCGCGCTGGTGGCCGACACCATGGACGAGGCCAACGAGCTCGTGGCCATGCTCGCCACCGACGACAAGCGCCAGCTGACCGAGGCGGAGCGCGCACGCGGCGTGCAGCAGATGCTCGTGCTGGGCGTCGACGAGCAGCGCATCGAGCGCGCGAGCCGCGCCACCGCCGGGCAGATCCGGGCTGCGCGCAGGCTGCGCGGGAATATCGAGGGCCGGCAAGTGACGCTGGAGCAGCTCGAGGCCGCGAGCGCCTTCGACGACGAGAAGGATATCGAGGCGGTCCTCGCCGCCGGTGACGGTTGGGCGGGCAAGGCCGACCAGATCCGCCGCCGCGTCAAGCGCGAGGAGGCCAAGGCCGAGGACTACGACGCCTTCGGAGATGCGGGGATTCCCGTGGTGAAGGAGCAGCCGGAGGGTTTCAGCTACACAGACTGGGCCAACGTCGGCCTCGCCGCCCAGAAACTCGAGGGGAAGGAGTTCGCCGCCGGCACCGTTGCCGTGTGGAAGGGCAGCTACTGGGACCTCTACGAGCCGGATGACGGCTCGGGCGCCGGGCCCGAGAAGACCGAGGAGGAGATCCGGGCCGAGCAGGAGGCCGAGCGCGAGAAGGCGGCGCTCGAGGAGCTGTACAGGAGCCTGATCGGCTTCGTGGCGTCCGGCGCCTTCGCCATGTCCAAGGACCTCATGATGGAGGTGCGCGTGGGCCGCGAGGACCCGTCCGCACTGCTCGCGGCGATGGGCGGCGACAGCAACGTCGAGAACGAGGGGCGCTTCGGGGCCGTGCGCGACGAGTTCGCCCGCAACCTCAAGGCGTGCAAGCCCAGCGAGTACGAGGCCGGCTGCTGGCTCATGG
Organism: Collinsella sp. AF38-3AC; assembly: GCF_003474365.1. Taxonomy (NCBI): domain Bacteria; kingdom Bacillati; phylum Actinomycetota; class Coriobacteriia; order Coriobacteriales; family Coriobacteriaceae; genus Collinsella; species Collinsella sp. AF38-3AC. Next base: position 17,670 of record NZ_QROM01000019.1, on the reverse strand, counting down.
CGGCGGCCAAGGACATGGCCCAGCTCAACAACCGCTGGGGCGGCGACGACGCGGAGGCGTGGCTCGACCACTATGACATCTTCCTCTCCGCGGGCTTCGAGCCCGGCGAGGAGGACGTGTGGCTCATGGAGAGGGTGCAGGCGAGCGCCAAGGAGGAGGAGAAGGATGAGTAGCGAGAAGAAGGCCAGGGTGACGGTCGAGGCGTGCGGCGAGGTCCGCACTTTCGAGTGCCGCTGCGCGACGGTCACGACCGCCAAAGGGGACGGCTCCGGCGACTCATGCTTCGTGGGCCCGACCGACATCAGCGACCTGTTCGCGCTCGCCTGCGAGTGCACCAACACGCTCTGCGCGGCCTTCAGCCAAGCGGGCGTCCCGGACAGGAACGCGCGCAAGCTCGTGCTCATCGCCGCCCTCGGCGCCAATCCCCATGGGCACGCCGGCAGCATCCAGACCATCGACCTGGATGCGCGCAGGGAGATCCGCGACGTGGCGGCGGAGCTGGGCGTCGATGCCGACATCTAGCGACCGCCGGGCGGTCGTGCAGCGCGGGGCGGACGGCAGATGGTTCGCCCGCCCCTACATGGGCACCGACCGCGTGACCGGAAGGCGGATCAGGCCGTACAGGTCGTGGGACGCGGAGCTGACGCGCGAGCAGGCCCAGGCCGAGTGCGACAGGTGGGCGGCCACGTTCGACCCGTCGTCGGCCCGGGACAGCTCCAAGCGCCTGTCCTCGATGCTCGAGACGTACATCTCCGACCCCGTCAACGGCCTGTCCGACAACTCCGTGGCCACGTACCGCAGCGTGGTCAGGACGATGGTGGAGCCGACCATCGGGCGCCTGCCCTACGACCAGCTTGAGCCATGGGACGTGTCGGCGGCGTACCGCATGCTTCTCGCCCCCAGGAGCGGCAAGGGGCTGTCGCCCAAGACGCTGCTAAAGATGCACGCGCTGCTCAAGGGCGCCTACCGCTCGTGGCTGCCGGCGCTGGGCCGCGACATCATGCTCGACGTCCCCGCGCCGTCGCCCGAGCCCGTCGAGCCGTTCGCGCTGTCCGAGTGCGATGTGGACGAGCTGTCCCGCGCCCTCGCCTCCGCCATGACCTCGCGCTCGGCGACAGGCGCGAATATCGCCCGCCGCACCGAGGCCATGGCCGCCTACCTCGCCCTCAATACGGGCATGAGGGTCGGGGAGGTCTGCGGGCTCCAGCGCCGCGATTGGCGCCGCGCCCTGCACGACCTCCACGTCGCGGGGCAGGCGGTCGAGAAGCCCGAGCTGCACCGGCAGGCCTACACCAAGGGCAGGCGCGTGCGCAACGTGTCGCTCGCGCCGGCGGTGGAGGCCCAGCTGCAGCGCCACCTGGAGTGGCAGGACACGTGGCTCGTGCGGAAGGGCCCGGCGGCGCCCGTGGTGACGTTCAGCCCCGCCGGCGCCCTCGCGCGGCCCTCGACTGTCACCCAGCGGTTCAAGGCGCTCGCGCGGGACCTCGGGCTGCCCGAGGAGACGGTGTTCCACTCGCTGCGCCACACGCACGCCACGTGGCTGCTCATGCACGGCTTCGACATGAGGACCATACAGGAGCGCCTGGGGCACGCCGACGTCAAGACGACGCTCGAGACCTACGGCTCGGTCATGCCGGGCCGCGACCAGGCCGCCGCCGCGGCCTTTACCGATTCGATCTACGGAGGTGAGACGGATGACGATACTTGATTCCCTCGTCGAGGGCGCCCTGTGCCTCGGCAACAGGCGCGAGAGCAACGAGCTGCTCGGCATGATGGTTCGCTACCTCGTGACCGGAGAGGTGCCCGAGCCGCGCACCGACGCCCAGCGGATGGCCATCACGATGATCATGCCGGTCCTCGAGAACAGCCGCGCCAAGTCTGCCGCCGGAAGGAAGGGCGGGCTGAGCAAGGGCAAACCCGAAAGCAGACCAGAAAGCAAACGCGCAAGCAAAGCCGAAAGCAAACCGGCAAGCAAACCAGTAAGCAAACGCGCAAGCGAAGAGGAAGAGGAAGAGGAAGGGGAGTTAGGAGTCTGGATTAACCCCTCGGATTGTGAAAACAGAGGGGGAGGTGGCGCAGAGTTCGTCCCGCCTGCCCTCGAGGAGGTCGAGTCGTATTTCGCGGCGAACTGCCTTCGCGGCAGCGCCCGGAAGTTCTTCGACTATTACGAGGCCAACGGGTGGACCAGGCAGGGCTTCCCCATCGCGAAATGGGAGCCGGTCGCCCGCAGCTGGTCCGACCGCGAGCTCGGCTACGACGCGGAGCGCAAGGCCAGCGGCAGGCAGACCTCCCAGGAGGTCGAGCGCGCGGCGGTGTGGAAGCCCGCCGAGACCGAGGACGACGTTATCGCCGCCCTCGAGCGGGAGCTGGGTGAGTCGGCATGATCACCCTCAGGGAGATGCTCGACGGCTTCGACCCCGCAGCCGGCCGGCCGCTCGACGTGACGCGGATCTACATGGCCAACGTCATCGGCGCCGACGAGGGCGCGCGCCTGGCCAAGAAGCAGAAGCTCGACGAGTACCGCGCCCGCAAGCGCGCCAAGGAGGACCTGCGGATGGACATCGCCGCCATCGCGAGGGGCGAGGAGCCGAGCTGGAGGTATGCCAAGAGTGTGCCAACACCGGCGGGGCAGCTGGGCCAGCAGGCGATGGGGTTACCGCCGCTAGAGGGCGGAAACGGGGCCGGCGGGGGAGTCCCCGCGGCAAAGAACACCTAATTCTTTTGAGATAGGAGAGTGAGAAGGTTTTGACCGAGATCTCAGCGGTGATGAGGGCCTACCGAGACGCCCTCGACAGGCACCGGATTCCCTGGGCCGACGACACGCAGGACACCGAGCGCGTGGGCGGGTACCGGCTGCGCATCGAGCGCACCGCGACCGTCCTGGACGACGAGAGGGTGGACGTGATCTGGGGCTACCAGCTCCTGCCGGGGCGCGAGCCCACGGGCGTGAGCATCGGGTACCCGAACTACCTCGAGGTGCAGTACGACCCCGTGAGCACCGAGCCGTTCATGGCCACGCCGGGCGACATCCTGGCCGACATCTTCGGCGTGAGGGGTGAGTCGCGGTGAGCTACAGGTGCGGCCCTGCCGACTGGATCGACCTCGCCATCGGCAGGCTCGAGGATGCCAAGAGGTCGATCGGGGCGGGCATGGGCCCGACCGCCTGTGACGAGATGCGCCAGGCGAGGCGATGCCTCAACAAGGCGCTGATCATGGTCGCGGAGGAGAAGGAAATCGAGAAGGATTGGAGCACGAAGTGAGCGAGCGCCTTATGGTCGATAGCTTAATGACTGCGGACGGGGAGGTGGTGCAGCTGCCGACGCTGGGGCCGCTGGGCCCAGTCGACGCGGAGGGCGGTCGTATTCCGCTGGACACCAAGGAGCTACTCGACGCCCACGGGGAGTGCAGGAAGGTCGAATCGTACGAGTTCTCGACCTGGTCTCAGCGGTGGGTCGTCCACTTTGACTCCGGCCCCGGCTCGTACGCCGACGATTGCCACCTCACGCCTCCCGACAGCCTGGAGAAGCTGGCGGACGATTTGGATAGAGTCGCCGACCGCCAGGATGGAACCGCCTGCACGTATCTCGATCGCGACAGGCGCGATTGCGAAGGGTGCAAGTTCGAGCATCGCGACTGCACTTGCGTCGAGGCTTTCCTGCGGGACGTGGCTGCCCGTATCCGCAGGCTGGGCGGTGAGAGCAAATGAGTTGCTATTTCTGCGGCGGGTCGCGCATCGCGTCGCTGCACTCCGCGCCCGACCGGGACATCCGGAACTGGTCCGTTGGGTCCATGACCCTCGCGCGGCGCTATGACGGCCAGCCCATCATCGCCGTCGAGCTGGATACCAACGTGGTGCTCGACGTCTCGGTCAACGGCTCGGCCGGCGACTGCGTCAGCGCCGACGTGACGGCGACCGCCTACATCGAGGACATCAAGTACTGCCCGTTCTGTGGAGAGGAGCTTTGATCCGCTCGGCGGCCGAGCTGTTCCGCGCGACCGCCTGGCGCATGGTGCCCGATTTGGTTTCGGGCCCCGCGCGCCGGGCGCTCGTGCACGGTCGTGCCGACGCGCCGCGGGTGACGGCGGCGCAGATCGGGGAGACGGAGCGAAGGGCGAGGGCGCTGCAGCGCGACCGCGCCCGCGCACTCAAGAGGTCGAGGAAGGCGAAGCGATGAGGTTGTTTGAGAAGCTGTGGCGGATGATTATCGAGAACCGCCGCGTGCGCAAGAGCATCGAGGCGCGCCGCGCCCGCAGGTGCAGGAGGTCGACGAGATGAACGTGATGTGGGACGTGCAGGAGAGGACGTGCGCGATCTGCGGGAGGGTCTTCATCCCGAAGGCGCCCCACGCCAAGTACTGCTCGGAGGCATGCCGGCGCGAGCACGACCTGCGCCGCGTGAAGGAGGCCCGGCGCAAGGGAGCCAAGCCGAAGTGCGACAGGGTGGACCGCTATCTGGCCGGGTCGGGGCCGGCGCACGACGAGATCATGGCCATGCGCCGCGAGGTCGCGATGAGAAATTGAGTTACCGCAGGTAGATATATAATTAAGGCCGCTGGCATTGGAGCGCCGGCGGCCTTTGGCAAAGACGCCTCCCGGCATCCTCTATGTGGCGTAGAGCATGGTACCACGCGGGAGGTCACATGGACGCACGTGAATATTTGGAGACTGTACGGGCCGCCCAGCGCGGCATCGACCGCAGACTGGCGGTCATCGAGTCGATGCAGGCGCGCGAGCAGGTGCGCGCCCAGCGCTACGACGCCGTGGGCAAGGGCGCGCACGGCACGGACTTCATGAGGTCCACCGACGACCGCATAGACTACGAGCGCCGCAGCGGAGCCGAACTGTCGGAGCTTCGGCGCGAGGTGGAGAGCGGGCGCGAGCTGTGCGCGGGCGTGCGCTCGGCCAACCCCGGCAAGCGCTGGGGCGACGTGCTGGAGCTGCGCTACTGCGAGGACCGCACCCTGCAGGAGATCGCGGGGACGCTCGGGGTGTCGGTGAGGTCGGTGAACTCCGACCTGTGTGCCGCCCTGGACTGGACGGACATGGTCGGGATGGCGGCAGCCCGATCCGGTCTTGGCCGCGCTGCAGTCTGAGCTAGATACAACTCTATCGTGACCCGTCGGCTCCGCGCCGGCGGGTTTCTCTTTGCCTGCTGGCTGCACGCGATTGCACACGGTTGCACGCCGTTGCACACAATTGCACGCAATTGCCTACGATTGCACGCGATTGCACACAATTGCACACCGTTGCACGTTGTGGCTGGGATATAACTAGGGTGTCGATTCGCAGCGCCGCCCGCGCGGTGTGCGGGTCGGATGTGCGCGGAAGCACAGATGAGTGGCCGGGGTCCCCTTAGCAGTTCAGGGCCCTGGCCTTTCTATTAAGCAACAACCTAATGAGGTGGGTCCGTGGTCACACGCGAGGCTATCGTCCGCGCCGCAAGCCGGTACGACACCGTCATGGCGTGGGCATTCCGCCGCGCCCTGGGTATCGCCCGCCGTGCGGGCGGGCGCAAGTGCAAGGGGGGCGGCAAGGCAGTCGAGAGCCTGCGTTACGCGGGACTCGAGGAATGCATGGCCAACCGGGGCCGCTCTCCCGTGGAGCGCTAGCCGTGGCCACCAAGACCCGCTACGCCAACGGCCACGCCCGCCGGCAGGTGCGCGCCTGGCTCAAGGCGCAGGGGCTGCCGTGCCACATCTGCGGCATGGCCATAGACTACACGCTGCCCGCCGGCCACCCCATGAGCTTCGAGGTGGACGAGATCGTGCCCGTATCCAAGGGCGGCTCGCCCATCGACCGCGCGAACGTCGCGCCGGCCCACAGGATCTGCAACGAGCGGCGCGGCAACAAGAGCCTCGCCGCTCTCAACGGCTCGATATCGCCGCGCCCCCGCGACGTGGGCTGCTCGACCTCGCTGCCGTGGTGAGCCGACCCTGGGGGATGGCCCCTCCCCGGGGGCCGAAGGCTCGCCCGCCGGCATTGCGCCTTTTTTGCGCAGGCCCTAAAACCGAGTCCATACCGGGAGGTGCATGGAATGTCCACGAAGTCCACGAAGCCGAGGGGCAAGCCCTGGACCGCGGACGAGCGGGAGTTCGTCAGAAACGCATACCCGGCGCTCGGACCTGCGGCTATCGCGAAGAAACTCAAGAGGTCGCGCTCGGGCGTGTGCGCCCTCATCAAGAGAATGAAGGAGAGCGGCGAGATCGCGACCGGCGAGTCCACGGGGGAGTCCGTGGGCGCGGGCGTCTCGGCGCCCCCGGCCGACGGCCCGGACGGCCGCCAGGACACGCTCGGGAGGCTCCGGTGGGTGCGGCAGGTCATCGAGCGCCAGCTCTACGACGCCGAGCCCAGCCAGGCGGCCCGGCTCGCCAAGGAGTACCGCGAGACGCTCGAGCAGATCGAGCGAATAGAGGGGGCCGGGGAGGACGGTGGCGACGATGTCATCATCAACGCCGTCTCGGTCCTGCGCGACGTCCTCGGCTAAGCCGAGGCTCCGCCTCGTCCAGCCCTACGAGAGGTCCATCGGCTCCCTCGCGGTCGAGCTCGCCCCGACGATGGGGTACGACCTCGTGCCGTGGCAGGAGCAGCTCGCCCACGACATCGGCGCCGTGGACGCGAGCGGCAAATGGGTCCACCCCCGCGTCGGCATCTCCATCCCGCGCCAGCAGGGCAAGTCCGTCGACCTCATCGTGTGGGTCGCGATCATGGCGGCGCTGGCCGGCTACAAGGTGCTGTGGACCGAGCACAACTACTCCACGACCATGGAGATGGTCGCCCGCTTCCGCAAGATCTTCGGCCGCCGCGTCGGCGACACGTCCGAGGGAATCCCGCGCTGGCGCAAGCTCCTGGTCGAGGTCTGCTCCCAGACCGGCCAGGAATGGATGCGGTTCAGCTCCGGTGGCGTCATCCAGTTCTCTACGAGGACCAAGTCCTCTCGCCTGGGCTTCTCCTTCGACATCGTCATATATGACGAGGCCCAGGAGCTCACGGGCATCCACACCCAGGTCATCAACCCGACCACGGTGTCCGGAGCCAAGCACAACCTGATGATCGTGTACGCCGGAACGCCGACCCGCGCCGGCAACCCCGCCGAGGTGTTCAAGAACCTCCGGCAGCAGGCGTGGGAGGGCGGCGAGAAGGCGTCCGACCTGCTGTGGCTGGAGTACGGCGTCGAGGAGGTCGGCGACATCTGGGACGAGAGCCGTTGGCCGGAGGTCATGCCCTCGCTCGGGTACCACGCCGACATCCGCGCCATCCGCACCGGAATGAAGGACATGGACGAGCTTGGCGCCGCCCAGGAATACCTGGGCTACTGGCTGCCACCGCAGACGCAGGTGGAGCCGCCCGTCATCGGCGCCGGCGCATGGGGCGAGTGCCTCGTGGGGAGCGGCCCCGGGCTGACCGCCGGCTGCAGGATCTGCGCCGGCGTGAGGTTCAGCGCCGACGGCTCGACCGTCGCCGTGGCGTGCGCCGTGCGGCCGCCCGGCTCGCCGACCGTGCACGTTGAGCTTCCCTTCTGCAAGGACCCGGAGCCCAGCACGGATTGGCTGGCCTACTGGATCGCCGCGAGGGCGGGCAGGTACGCCTGCGTCGCCATCGACGGCAAGGCGGGCGCCGGCGCCCTGTGCGACAAGCTCGAGGGCATGGGCATGCCCAAGGACTACATCCTGCGCCCGAGCACCGACCAGGCCGTGACCGCCGCGAGCCTCATCTCGTCCGGCGCGAAGGCGGGCTCGGTCACGCATATCGCGTGCCCTGCGCTCGACCTCTCCGCCGAGACCTCACCCAAGCGCAAGATCGGCTCGTCGGGCGGCTGGGGCTTCGGCGGGGACAACGCCGCGCCCATCGAGGCCGCGGGGCTGGCGCTGCTCGCGCTCAGCACATCGAAGAGAAAACCCGGAATGAAGGCGAGGGTCACTTGATCTCGATACCTTACGCCGTGGCGTCCGCCGACGGCCTGCTCGAGGAGGACCGCGAGACGGTGCGCTGCCTGCTCAACAGCTGGCAGACGCACTACAGGGGCAACCTCCTGCGCTCGGACTACTACGAGGCGCGCAACATGCTCAAGGACCTCGGCATCTCCGTCCCCGACTCGCTGCGCGACCTGGAGGTCGCGTGCGGCTGGGGCTACAAGTGCGTGGAGGTCATGCGCGACCACATCGCCTTCGACGGGTTCACGTGCCCCGACGACGCGGACTTCGACGACCTGCTCACCTCCGTGGCCAAGCGCAACAAGATGGCCACGCGCGTCGGCAAGGCCGTCAACTCCGCGCTCAAGTACTGCTTCTCCATGCTCGTGGTGACGGCGGACGAGGACGGGCACGCCCGCATCTCGGCGTACCCGCCGACGCTGTGCACGGGCATCTGGGACGACGTCCACGAGTGCCTGTCCTCCGGCATGTTCGTCGTCTCCTTCGCCAAGGACCGCGGGCGGCCCACGGACCGCCCGGACTGGGTCAACGTGATGCTGCCGGACCGCATGGTGCGCATCCGCGAGGTTCGCCGCAACGAGTGGGCGGCGGAGTACGTGGAGCACGGCCTGGGCGCCGTGCCCATGTTCGTCATGCCGCACAACCCCGACGACGACCGACCGTTCGGCGTGTCCAGGATCAACTCCGAGGTGCGCTGGAACATCGACTGCGCCATGCGCGCCAACGTCAACGAGGAGATCGCCGCCGCGTTCGCCGCGTCCACGCAGAAGTACCTGCTGGGCACCGACGGCGACGCGTTCGCCGACAAGACCAAGTGGAGCGCCTTCATCGGCTCCATCTTCGAGGTCACCAAGACCGAGGACGGCACGATCCCGCAGTTCGGCCAGCTCACGCAGCCGAGTATGCAGCCCATGACCGAGCATTTCGGCAACCTGTGCAAGCGCATGAGCGCCGCGACCGGTATCCACGTGGGGCAGTTCGGCATCATGAGCGACAACCCCAGCTCCGCCGAGGCGATCTACGCCGAGAACGAGCCGCTCATCCTCAAGTGCAAGAGCTTCATCCGCGAGGCCAAGGCGGCGCTGGCGAACGCCGCGACCGCCGCGATCGCGACGGAGCTCGGGTGCTCATACGAGGAGGCGGAGGACGCCTGCGGCGTGTCCGTCCACTTCCTGAACCCCGCCATGCCGACCCTGGCCCAGCAGACAGACAGCTCCATCAAGCTCGCGTCTGTGGTGGACGGCTTCGCCGGCACGCCGACCTTCTGGCGGCTCAACGGCCTCGATGACGACGAGGTGCGCAACGTCTCATCCGAGATCAGGCGCAACGTGACGCGCTCGGCGGCGCTCGACCTGATGGCGGG
>NZ_QROM01000019.1:0-8349 GCF_003474365.1 Collinsella sp. AF38-3AC | reverse complement strand
CGGGGGGGGGCCCCCCCCCCCCCCGCCGATGATTAGCGCGGCTGAGTTCGCGGCCTACAACCGGGCCGTGGCGAAGATCGGAGACGGGGCGGCATCCGACGTGGAGTCCGCCGTGCTCGCATGGTGCCGCGCCCACGGGGCCGCGACCGTGGCCGAGAAGCGCGAGGCCGCGAAGCTCATCATGGAGGGCTTCGTGCAGGGATACGACGACGTCGCGGCGGAGTTCGCGGCGCAGTGGTACGACGACCTCGCCGAGCGCAACGGCGCCAGGCTGCAGCAGGCCGTCACCATAACGACCTACAGGCCAGAATCGGTCGATACCGTTGCCAGATACCAGGCGAAGAAGCTCGTGAAGGGCGGCGACGCGGCGTTCGCCAGGGCGTGCGGCGAGTACGCCCGCAACGACGCGCTGCGCAGCCTGAACGAGACGATCATCTCCAACGTGGGCCGCGACAAGGACAGGGGCGTGCGCTTCGCGCGCGTGCCGACGGGCTTCGAGACCTGCACCTTCTGCATCATGCTCGCGAGCCGCGGCGCGGTCTACCACACGCGCAAGTCCGCCGGCGAGTTCAGGCACTTCCACCGCCACTGCGACTGCAAGGTGGTCCCCGGCTTCGAGGACGACCCGGACGCGGAGCTCGTGGAGGGCGTGAGACCGGAGGAGCTGCGCGAGCGGTGGGCACAGTTCAAGAACATCGACGAGGACGAAAGCCTGACGAGTGCCGGCAAGGACGCGGCGAAGCGTGCCGTGCTCGGTTCGCCTGGGCCTCCAGTCGTGTACAAGAAGCCGAAAGAGACCTTCGCGCACGAGCGCGGCGGGTCCTACGACCTCGCGGCGCACGAGGCGCTTCGGGCGGCCGGTCACGAGGTCGTCGTCCGCAAGGAGGACGCGCCGGAGGGCTTTTCCAATATCGACCTGCTGCTCGACGGCAAGCTATGTGAGCTGAAGAGCCCGACAAGCGATGCGTCTGGCGTCAACGGGCTTAGGTTCATCGAGCGCAATATAAGAAAGGCAGTGCGGCAGTTCGAAAAGGTGGAAGGTGGGCCGGTAAAGCCTTCTATCGTCGTGCTTAACTGCGAGGAAGTCCCTGTGACAAGAGAGGACGCGCTGAAGCGCGTGCGGCTCGAGATGTCTAGGCATGACATCGACCGCGTTATCTTGTTGACCAGGGGCGGGGCCATAGACGACATAAAGAAATAAGCCCCAGGTTAGCTATCCAGCACGCCCAGGGCTTTTTCTAATCAGATTATACACACCTGGCTAGCACAATGGCAGTGCGGCGGTCTCCAAAACCGCTTACCGGGGTTCGATTCCTCGGCCAGGTGCCATCGGGGCGTGGCGGAATGGCAGACGCGCGTGCCTCAGGAGCACGTGGGCATCGCCCGTGCGGGTTCGAGTCCCGCCGCCCCGACCAAAAGTTGAACCAGGCCATCCGCACGGGTGGCCTTTTTCATGCCGAAAAGAGCCCCGCACGGGGCAAGACGATGCCCCGCACGGGGCGGAAATGGAGGGAGCATGGCCCAGGAGACCACGCCCGCCGAGACCGATCCGACCAACCCTGCACAGGGCGGAGACGCCGGTCAGGAGCCCGACTACAAGGCGCTCTACGAGAACGCGCTGAAGGAGTCGCGCAAGTGGGAGAGCCGCTCGAAGGCGAACCTCAAGGAGCTCGACGAGCTCAAGGCCGCGGCACCCAAGGCGGACCCGACCGTGGAGGAGCGCCTGAGCGCGCTCGAGAGCGAGAACGCCGCCCTCAAGGCGAGCGCCGCCCGCTCCGCGCTCGTCGACTCCGTGGCCAAGGCCACCGGACTCGACCGCTCCATCGTGGCCACGCTCAACGGCGAGGACGAGGACGCGCTCACCGAGCAGGCCAAGGCCGTGGCGGCCATCACGAAACCGGCCGGCGGCGCGCCGAAGGCGCCCGAGGCCGGCGGCAAGCCCAAGCCCGGCAATCCCTCCAAGAAGGACATCCTCGGAATCGAGGACAAGAAGGAACGCATGGCGGCCATCGCCGCCAACATCGACCTCTTCAAGTAAGGGGAGAAAGGGGCCCCAATGCCCGATATCAAGACCCTCGCAGCCGCGCGCAACGTCGACCTCGTGAACACCTTCACCAAGTCGCTCGAGAAGCTCACGGCTATGCTGTCCACCTGCGCGCCCATCCACGCGGCCGTGGGCGAGACGCTCCACCAGAAGAAGATCATCGGCAAGCTCTCCGAGGCCGAGTACACCCCCGGCCAGGACATCCCGCTGTCCAGCTACGACTACGCGGACGTCGCGACCTACGAGGTGACGCTCAAGCCCTACCGCAGGCAGACCATGCTGCAGGAGGTCAAGAAGCGCGGCTACGACGGCGCCGTCGACAAGACCGACGCCGCGATGATCTCCGACATGCAGCGCAACATCAAGAAGGACTTCGTCGCCGCGCTCGGCGCCGAGGGCACCACGGCCGCGACCGGCAAGAGCCTCGTGGCCACCGCCGCGAACGCCTGGGCCGCCCTGTCCAACCTCACCGAGGAGTACGGCTTCGGCAGCGGCGAGACCGTCTACTTCGCCAACCCGGTCGACTTCGCCAAGCAGATCGGCGAGTCCGAGGTCTTCAGCGCCTTCGGCATCTCCTACATCGAGAACTGGGCGGGCCTGGGCACGCTCGTGTCCACCGGCTCCGTCGCCGCCGGCACGATCTACGCGACCGTCAAGGACAACATCAAGGTCTACGTCGCCCCGACCGACGGCGACGACCTGTTCGGCTTCTACTCCGACGAGAGCGGCTACATCGCCGTGTCCCACTCGCCCGAGCTCAAGAGCCTGACCTACGACACCGTGGCCTACGTCGGCCTCGTGTTCTTCGCCGAGTACATCGACTTCGTGGTCAAGGGCACCATCGCCCCGACCGCCTAGGCAACCCTAAGGAGAATCCATGATCGCTTTGGTCACCTACCCGTACCGTGACCGCGAGACCCTCGCGGTGCATCTCGTGGGGGAGGAGGTCGAGCTGACCGACGAGCGCTTCGCGGAGCTGTCCGCCGGCGGCTTCGTCGACCTCCCGCCCGCCGAGCCCGAGGTTAGCGCGGAGCCCGTCGAGGACGATGGCGCCGAGGGAGAGGGCGTCGTGGACAACGAGCCCGAGCAGCCCGCGCACGAGAAGTCCGCGAACGATATGACCGTGCAGCAGCTCCGCGCCGCCATCGAGGACGCCGACGGCTTCGCGCCGCGCAAGGCGACCAAGGCGGAGCTCATCGCCATCCTGGAGTCGCTCTAGTGGACGCCTTCGCCACCGTCGCCGACTACGTCGCGCGCTGCGGCCCCGTCGAGGACGGGGACGAGGGCAGGGTCGCAGCCCTGCTCGAGGACGCCTCGGCCTACCTGCGCGGCGCGTACCGGCGACATGTGGGCGCCCGGTACCTCGCCGGCACGAACCCCACGTTCGACGAGAACGTGATGCCCGTCTGCGTGGCCATGGTCGCCCGCGCGGTCAACGCGCCCGGCGCCATGGCTGGCATCACCCAGCAGTCGCAGACGACCGGGCCGTACTCGGCGAGCGTCACGTTCGCCAACCCGACTGGAGACCTCTACCTGGGGCGCTCCGACCTCAAGCGGCTCGGCCTGGCCGGGTGCCGCGTGCGCAGCATCCAGGCCATGACCGCCGCCGACAGGAAGGGGGAGGCATGATTCCGATGCCGGGGATACCGACCGCGACGGTCGCGATCATCGCCCCGATGGCTGGCGATGACCATGCTTAGCCTCATCCCCACGGAGCCGGTCACCGTCGTCCGCCCGAGCATCGAGCGCGACGACCTCGGCGAGCCCGTCGAGGTGGGGGCCGAGCGCGAGGAGGTGCGCTGCGTCGTGTGCCCGGGGGCGGCCTCTGACATGGACGCGACGCGCCCGGAGGGGGTCACCGTGGCCTTCACGCTCCACTTCCCCAAGACCTACGCCGGGAGCCTGCGCGGCTGCTCGGTCGAGGTGCGAGGCGAGACCTACGACGTGGTGGGCGACCCGCAGCGGACGACCGAGGCGGCGACGCCCGGCCCCTTCAACATGGCTGCGGAGGTGACCCGCGCAGATGGCTAGCGTCAAGTTCGGAAAGTTCAAGGCCAACAGGGCGGGCTACAGCGCCGTCAAGAACTCAAGCGCCGTCCAGGGCATGCTCCGCGGCAAGGCCGAGCGCGTGCGCTCCCAGGCCGTAAGCATGGCCGGGGGCAACGGCGAGGTCCGCGGCCCCGCGAGACGCCACCCAGAGGACATCATCGCCTACCCGGGGTCCGAGTACGAAAAGCCGCCGTTCGTGATGAAGCCCGTCGTGCTCCCGAAGAAGGGCGACCACGCGTACATCGTGGCCACGGGTACGAACCACGGGCGCTACAGCGAGGCCAAGCACAAGGCCCTCTCGAAGGCGCTCGGCGCGGCGAGGGGGTAGCGCATGGACATCGAGGCAGTGGTGGCCAGAAGGCTCTCCGAGGCGGCCGGCGTGCCCGGCCGCGTTGAGGTCACCGGGGACACGCCCGAGAGCTTCATCAGCGTCGAGCGGCTGGGCGGGGGAGGCTCCATGTTCGACCCCGTCCAGCTCGCCGTCGACTGCTGGGCAGGAAAGAAGCAGCGCAAGACGGCACAGGCGCTCTCCGAGAGGGTGGGCGCCGCCGTCTACGACCTCGACGAGGAGCCGAACGTGTTCCACCCCGAGGTCACCAACACCTACCGGCAGAACGACCCGGACACGGGCCGCTCTCGCTACATCGTGCAGATCCAGCTGTGGGTCTGCGAGTAGACAAGAAAGGGGCCTGCGAATGGCAGAAACCAACACCAACAACCAGGCGAACGTCAGCTCCGCAAAGGGCGTGAAGGGCGGCTACATCTTCTCCGCGCCCGTGGGCACGGACCTGCCGACCGACATCGAGACCCAACTCGACCCCGCGTTCAAGTGCCTCGGCTTCATCTCCGAGGACGGCTACGTGGAGACGGTCGACGAGGACTCCGACGACATCCCGGACATGAACGGCGACGTCATGGACTCCACCAGCTCCAACCGAGTCGAGTCCGCCCAGCTCACGCTCGCCGAGATCAAGGCCGAGACGCTGAAGCGCCAGTACGGCGAGGACAACGTGACCGACGCGGGCGGCCTCATCACCGTCAAGCACAACTCAGACTCCCACCCGACCTTCGCCTACGTGCTCGAGCTCGTGCTCAAGAACGGCCGACGCTGGCGCAAGGTCGTGCCGAAGGGCAAGTCCTCCGAGCTGGACGACCTCACCATCGCGAGCTCCGAGCTGTGCCAGCGCGCGCTGACGATGAAGTACCTGACCGACGAGCAGGGCAACACCTGCTACGACTACTACGAGTCCACGGAGACCACCAAGGCCGCCTAGGGCCGTTGACGGGCGGGCGCGCCGCGCCCGCCCTTTTGCCGACGAAGAGACAAGGAGCGGCGAATGCCGACTAAGAAGAAGCACGACATCGTCAAGTTCGATTTCCGCGGGCTGACGTTCGAGGTGGATCAGACGGCGTTCGCGTCGCTCAAGATCCAGACGGCCCTCAACCTGGGCGAGCGCGACTCCAGGGTCGCGAACGAGGCAATGGACATCGTCTGCTGCGGCCACCTGGTCGACTACATCGGGCGCATCCCCGACGCCGAGGGCAACGCCCCCGACGAGCTGGGGTGCTCCACCGAGGACTGGGCGGCCTTCACCTCAGCGATGGCGGAGGCCATCTCGGCAAAAAACTGACCGGCTTCGCCCGCGACTGGCTCGACCACCGCGAGGACACGGTGGCTGACTTCAGGCAGTTCTACGGCATCAACCTCCCTCTGGAGGCCGGGGACGAGGACTGCACCCGCTGGGCGATGCTGTGGCACGCGCTGCCGCGCGAGTCGAGGACGGCGAGGCGGCAGAGCCCGGCGCTCGAGTGGAGCGAGGGCGAGTACATGCTCAACCAGGCAGTCTACTATCTCAGACTCCTCGCGTGGAGGCAGTGCACCAAGGACGGCCAGAAGGGGCGGCGCGCCCCGCAGCCGCCGAAGACTCCGGGCGAGAGGGCGGACGCCGAGCGACGCCGCGCCAACGCGGAGCGCTCGCGCGGCGAGATAGACAGGATTCTCGGCATCCCGGAAGGGGGTGTGTAGATGGCGGTGAACGTCGGCTCGGCGTCCGTGACGATCATGCCCACCATGTCGGGCTTCGCTGCGAAGATGGACAGGGAGTTGGGCGGCGCGGGCAAGTCTGGCGGCGCGGCCTTCTCCAAGGAGTTCGGCGGCGCAGCGCAGCCTGGCGGCGGGTTCTTGGGTAAGTTCAGGAGCGCGGGCACGCAGGCGGGCTCTTCCATGGGCGAGTCCGTGGGCAAGGGCATCTCCGCCAAGGGGGCGGCCATCGCGGGCGCGCTCGGCGGCCTCGCCTCGACCATCGGCTCAAAGCTCATCGGCGCGGTACAGGGCCTCATGGGGGAGATCGCCGACGCATCGGACTCCTCGCAGAAGTTCGCGAGCACGCTGAGCTTCGCAGACCTCGATGACTCGACCATCAGGCAGCTCACGGCCTCGACGCAGGCCTATGCGGACGAGACGGTCTACGACCTCTCCGACATCCGCAACACGACGGCGCAACTCGCCGCGAACGGCGTGGACGACTACGCCCAGCTCTCAGAGGCGGCGGGCAACCTCAACGCCGTGGCCGGAGGCAACGCCGACACGTTCAAGTCCGTGGCCATGGTCATGACCCAGACGGCGGGCGCGGGCAAGCTCACCACCGAGAACTGGAACCAGCTCTCGGACGCCATCCCCGGAGCCTCCGGCAAGCTTCAGGAGGCCCTGAAGGCGAACGGCGCGTACACGGGTAACTTCCGCGAGGCCATGGAGAAGGGCGAGATCTCCGCCGAGGAGTTCAACCGCGCCATCATGGACCTCGGCATGACCGACGCGGCCAAGGAGGCGGCCACCTCCACCGCCACCATCGAGGGCGCCATGGGCAACCTCGAGGCGGCGGGCGTCAAGGCGGGCATGGTCCTGCTCGACGCCTTCAAGCCGCTCATCACGGGCGGCATCAACGGCGCGACCGACGCCATCACCGCCGTCACGGACGGCGTGTCGGCCTTCATCGACTCGTGCGCGCGGAACGGCGCGGCCCAGACCCTATCGGACATCATCGGGCAGCTGGGCACCGCCGCGGGCAACGTGGGCGGGGCGCTCGGCAGCCTCGCGCTGTCCCTTCTCGGCGTGGAGCCGTCCGGGGACGCCGCCAAGGACGCGGCGGACGGCCTGAAGAATGCGCTCGACGCCGCGAAGCCGGTCGTCGAGGGCGTCTCGGACGCCACCGGGTGGCTCAAGGACCACGCGAGCGAGGCCGCGCCCTACGTGAAGGGCCTCGCCGTCGCGTTCGCGGCCTTCCGCGTGGCCAAGGACGTCGCGGGCTTCGTCTCCGCCTTCTCGGCAGCCGTGGGCGGCATGGCCGTCACCTCTCCCGCGGCGGCGGCGGGGACGACGGCGCTCGCGGGCGGCGAGACCGCGGCCGGCACCGCCGCTGGCGTCTCGGCGGGCCAGATGCTCGCCTTCGGCGCGGCCGTGCTTATGGTGGGTGCGGGCGTGCTGCTCGCGAGCGCGGGCCTGCTGGTCCTCGCCAACGCGGCCGTCATGATCGCGTCGTCCGGCCCCGCCGCCGCCATCGCCATGGCGGCCATGGTCGGCACGGTGGCCCTGCTCGCCGTGGGCGCCGCCGCCCTCGGCCCCGCCCTCACGGCGGCCTCCGTCGGCATGGTCGCATTCGGCGCGGCCATCGCCCTCGTCGGCGCGGGCGTGCTGCTCGCGGGCGCGGGCATCCTCGTCCTCTCGACGGCACTCCCCGCGGTCTCCATGTACGGGGTGTCAGCCGCGGTGGGCATCGCCGCCCTCGGCGCATCGATGCTCCTGCTCGGCCCGGGCGCCCTCGTGGGGTCGGCGGGGCTCCTGGCGCTCTCCGTCGCCACGGTCGCCGTGGCGACGGGCGTGGCGGCACTGGCTGTCTCGGCCGTCATGGCGGGCGTCGGGCTCCTGCTCCTCGGGGCCGGAGCACTCGTGGCGGGCGCGGCGCTCGCGCTCTGCGAGTTGGGAGCGCCCCTCGTTGCCGCGTCCGTCATGGTCATCGGCCCGGCTTCCATCTTCGCGGGGTCGGGCCTCATCCTCCTCGGCGCGGGGGCCATGGTCGCCTCCGCAGGCGTCATGCTCCTCGCGGGAGGGGCGACCCTCGCAGCGGGCGGCGTCACGCTCCTCGCGGGAGGCATGACCGCCCTCGCGGCGTCGGTGACCACCGTGGCCGCGGGGCTCAAGACGTCCGCCACCTCCCTTAAGACCATGGGAACGGCGATGCCCAAGGTGGCCTCCGGTG
>NZ_QROM01000018.1:0-40550 GCF_003474365.1 Collinsella sp. AF38-3AC | reverse complement strand
GCAGCATGATTCCTCTCAATTCCGTGTCCGAAATCTTGACACAGGTCATGCCGGCGGCCGAGCACATCGCCTCCGGCAGCGTCATGCGCGCCGAGCCCGAGGCCGCGTCGACTATGTCGAGCGGGTACGGGCCGACGAGCTTGCCGTCCGCCGTCGTTCCGACGAGGCACGCCGTCTTGCCCGAGAGGTCGTACGGCTCGCCGCGGGCCGTCACCGCCACGGACAGGGTGACGTTCCCGCGCTCGCCCCGTCGCAGCGGTGCGATCTCTACGCCCCCGCACGGCTCGGCGCGCTTGCCGACGTCGAGCCTGATGGATTGCTCCATGCCTACTCCCTCCCATCTTCCTCGAGCGCCCTGAGCGCGGCGAGGGCCGACCTGAACGTCTCGACGGGGTCGGCCTGCTGGGCGGCCTCACCGGACTCGTCCGCCGTCGCCGGCTGCGGGTCGATGATCGCTGCCACGGCGTCGAAGACGGCGACCGTGGCCTTCGTGCGCTCATCGACGTACTCGGGTTTCGCCACGGTGAAGTACTGGTTCTGCTGCTTCGGCTCGCTCACGTCGGCGGCCTTCACGAGCCTGCGCTCGCCGTCGTCCATGACGGCGATGAAGACCATGCCGTTCTTCTCGGCCTCCTCGAGGCGGACGGGGTCATAGTCCCCGAGCTGGCCCTCGACGTTGCCGACGGGGTCGTGGATGAGGTAATCGACGATTTGAGACACTTCTTGATCCTTTCCATCAAGTTCCTACGAGGCCGACCGACGTGATCAGCCCGTTTATCACGCCCAGATTGAAGTTGCCGTACGTCCAGCTGATGCTGTTGCCGTTGTCGCGCACGGACGACACTATCTGCTGCGAGATCGTCCCGGTGCGACCGGTGGTGGTCGTGACGCTCGTGCTGGATGTCGCCGCCGTCGAGACGCTCGGGGACGAGATGCGGATGCTGCCCTGCGCCTGCATCTGGATGCCGTAGTAGGTCCTCTTGTCGACGTTGTTGTACGTCGAAGAGGTGAAGTCGATGTAGGCTACCTTGCTGGCGGGCTGCGAGCTCGGGTCTGCGGTCGACCCGCTCGTCGTCGGCCTGTAGCCGGCCATCTGCCCGGTGGAGTTGAGCATCGTGTAGTAGTTGCTGCTGCCGCAGCGGAACGTGCCCGTGGCCGTGACGTTGTTCGCGGTCATGTAGTTGGTCGTCAGCACGCCGGTCTTGAGGTTCCAGCTGTTGCGGCCCTTTGCGTCTGCGATGGTGCCGGCGGACATGTAGCTCGCGTTGATGTAGAGCTTTCCGCTCTCCATGTAGACGCCCTGCGTCGCGCCGTTGTTGGTCAAGCGGTTGAAGATCTCCTGCTGCCCGAGCTGCTCGTCGTAGGCGCTCAGGATGCCGTCGGCATAGTCCTTGGCACCCTTCTGCTCGATTGCGTGCTGCGCTGCCGTCGCGGCGGAGGCGTACTCCTTCACGGCCGTCGAGTAGGCGCTGTAGGCGGTGTCGTACTCGAGCATCGCCGTCTCGAGCTCCCCGGCGGTCTTGCACTTGAGCACGTCGTTGACGCGGTCGCAGTACTCTCCGTACGTGCCCCCCTCGGCAGTCGAGCCGAATGCCGCCGTGTATTTCGGCGTGAGGACTTTAGATACGTACTGCGAATTAAGCGCGCTGTTCGCCTTGAGCGTCCTGTACTGGTCGCCCGCCTCCTCGCGCTCCTTGTCGACGTCCTGCATGGCCTTCTTCACCGCCGCCTTCTCGGCCTCGGTGACGATACCGTCCCTCGTCGCGTCCTTGATCGTGCCGTCGAGGTCCCCGAGCGAGCTCTGCACGTCGTGCGAGGCCTGGCACGCCTTGTTGTACGCGCTTTCGAGCACCGGCGTGGAGTAGCGCACTGAGCCGTCGCCCATGGTGACGCGCTCCATCGACCAGATGAAGTAGCCGTCGCTCCATTCCGGCAGCTGCTCAGACCAGCCATACTCGGGGTTCCATGCGTTAGTCGGCGGCACCGTGTCGCTCATGTTCTTGGCATACAGCTTGACGACCGACTTGATGGCGCTTCCGGCCATCTGGTTCGCCCCGTTGACCGCATTGGCCAGGCATGGCGCGGTATAGCTCACGGTGCCGTCCGTCCACGCGATCTTGCTGCGCGTCCAGATGTACTTGCCCTTGCCCCACGCCGGCTGCTGGGAGCTCCAGCTGCCGTTGACCTGGGCCGTGTTGCTGGTCGACAGGTAGTACTGCTCGAAGATGGCGGTGATGCCCCTGCCCGAGGCGCCCTGTTGGCCGTCCGCCCCGCTGATGCAGACTGGGTCTGAGTACGTCGCGTCGCCCGACTGCATGACGGTCTTCGTGCGCGTCCAGATGTATTTGCCGTCCGCCCAATCCGGGGCATCTGTCCCCCAGCCTGCAGTCGGCGCCATGGTGCGGGATTCGCCCTGCGCGTACTCGACGTCGACGGACTTTATGACGGCGTCAGTTGTTGCGATGTCCTTGCCGCCGAGTTGGGCGCCAGGTGCGAGGTGGAAGTCCCCTGTGTCGAGGTTCCAGTAGTTGCGGCCGGTCCTGTCCTGGATGGTGCCGGCCTTGATGAGGTCGCCCATCAGCGTGCCGACGGTGATCAGGTCGGCGGTGAAGCCGTCGCCGGTGCCGAAGGTGCGCCAGTCCCACGAGCCGTCGGCCTTGCAGCCGGGGGCGATGCGGAAGCCCTGCGAGCACAGCTGCATGGCGCTCCCCTTGCCCGTGGTCGAGCGGCCGCTGGCATCGAGCGGTACGGAGGCGTAGATGGTCCCCTGCTCGAAGCTGGTGAACGTGTAGCTGTTGCCGTTGAGGTTGAACTGGGCGTTGAGCCCGTCGACAACCTGCTGGAGGTATGCGGGCGGCGTCGACGCGGCGACGTCCCAGCCCGATGAGCGCTTGGACAGGCTCGAGACCTTCTGCTGCTGGGCGAGCCAGATGTCGGTCATGGTCTCGGTGATGTTGCCGAGCGTCACGCGCACCGTGCCGGCGAGCTCGTCGGTCACGAGCTTGGTGACGCGGCCGGAGCATCGCAGCGACGGCGACGCCCTCCCAGCCGCGCCCGAACTGGACGAGGTCGACGGCGTCGGCCTCGTAGGTAAGGCCCGGCTCCTTGTGCGCGTCGAGGTAGGCCGTCGTCTCCGACAGGAGCGTGGCGGCGTCCTCGCAGTCCGAGTCCTCGAACTGGCCGAACACGTGCGCTCGGCCGCCCTTTCCGTCCGGGCGGCCGTAGAGCTTGAGCGCTGCGGCGTCCTCGACGTAGTTCTTCCCGTTGTTGATGTCGCCGAACGTCAGCTTGCGGCCGTAGCCGCCGGCATCGGTCTCGACGCCCTTGCCGTAGCCGTAGCAGGCGGTGATGGCGCCGTAGTGCTCGGTGCGAGAGACCGACACCAGGTCCTTCGTGTAGCTGAACCGGCGGTGTCCGCCCTTCTCGCCTCGGTGCGAGCGGATGCAGACCTTGCGGGATACGACCCTGCCGCCGGAGACGGCGATCTCGGTCTCCAGCTCGCCGCCACACTTCAGGATTGACTGGAGCGCCTCGCGCGAGGATGTGTGGTAGAAGGTCAGGCCCGCGTCCACGGTGCCGGGCTGGTCGACGGCGCCCGCCTCCCAGCGCGTCGGCTCCAGGCAGACGTTGAGGGCCTGGAGGAAGCCGTATCCGTGCGGCCGCTTGTCCTCGATGTAATCGCCGTACAGCTCGCAGACCGAGTCGAGCGCGGTGTCCGTATAGATCGTCTCGCCGCCCGCGTGGAGCCCCTTCGGGTCTTGGCACACGTGCTCGTGCGCCTTGCCGAGGCGGTCCGACCACACGAGGCGGTATCCCTGGCGCAGCGGGAACGTCGTGGCGATGTCCACGGAGTCCTCGCCGTTGAGCTCGTCCGTGTGGACGAGGGAGAGCAGCTCGTCGGCGCCGATGGTCGACACGTAGGCGTCCTGCCACGTGTACACGTCAATACGCACCTAGAGCCACCTCTCCTCCCATTCGAGCGTGGCGGTGCCGCCGCTCGTCTTGATGTTCTGTGTCCCGGCCAGGGCGAAGAAGTCGCTCTCGACCGTGACGGGCCAGTCGGCCCCGTTTACCGTGCAGCGCTCCGACCGCATGTCGAGCACGACGGTCTGGGAGCCGCTGAACGGCGCCTCGACCCGGACGTACCGCCCGGTCGTGACGTTCGTCAGCGTCCAGCTGGAGCCCGCTGGCGGCCTACAGGTCACAGTCGGGCGCGCCCTGTAGTTGCCGCCGGCGGACACCGGCCTCTGCGTCGCAGTCACCTGCTCGGTGCGGTGCCGTCCGTACGCCGCCGGGTCTGCACAGTAGAACTCAAGCGTGAGACCCGGCATGTGCGCGTTGCGCGACTGCTCCGAGCCGCCCTTGTACCTGGCCATGACGTAGCGGCCCGGGGCGTCGTCGAGCACCAGCTTCCGCTCGCCGCCGCACAGAGCCGCGGCGATGGCGTCCCTGGCGGCGGCGACATCGGCGACGGTGCCGCCGATGATGTTGCAGTCGACCGAGATCTCGACCGGCTCGAGGCCCGAGTCGCGGACGTGGGCGCCGTCCATGCCGGGCACCGCGGTCTCGTCGAGTCTCACCTTCGGGGCGAGCGGCCTCGTCACCGCGGTCACGGTCAGGTACTCACCAAGGTCGATTCCTCCGAATATCATGCGAGCCCCCTCCCTGCGAGCGTGTGCCTGCCGCGCATGGCCATGGCGGAGGACAGGCGCTCGGAGTCGATGTACACGTTCCCGTCCTTGTCGCGGATCTGCTCGAGGACGGCCAGGATGCCGTCGAGCGCGTCGCCGCGGCCATCCTCCGGACTCGCAGCGGCGTACGACGCGACCGGGGCGACGGTGAGGCCGGTCGAGAGCATCGTCTGCGCGGTGTCCATGGCCGCGCTGATTGCGGAAGCAACGGAACCCGTGCCGGAGCCGATGCCCTGTGCCCAGCCCTGCATGAGGGCCTTGCCCGAGAAGGTTGTGTAGCCGTGGCCGGAGAAGGGGCCGACCTTAGCCGGCGAGAACGGGAAGTACGAGCGAATCTTGGAGACCGCGCCGGACACCGCCGACGTGACGGAGCCGATTGCGGACTCGATGCCGCTCTTGAGGCCGTTGAGGATTGCCTTGCCGGAGCTGACGAGCCACGAGCCGGCACCGGAGAAGAAGCCCACGATCTTGTCCTTGATCCCCGTCACCGTCGTGTATACGGAGTTGATTCCACTGGACGCGGCCGACTTGATGCCCTCCCAGATGGACGAGCAG
The DNA here is from genome assembly GCF_003474365.1 of Collinsella sp. AF38-3AC. Lineage (NCBI taxonomy): Bacteria > Bacillati > Actinomycetota > Coriobacteriia > Coriobacteriales > Coriobacteriaceae > Collinsella > Collinsella sp. AF38-3AC. The sequence goes on along the minus strand of NZ_QROM01000018.1, from coordinate 35,304 downwards.
GCGCTCTTGATGCTCTCCCACATGCTCGACCACGTCGAGCTGATGCCGTTGAGCACGGAGCTGATCACGCCATTCACCTGGTTGATCGCAGACGTCACCGTGAACTTGATCTTGCCCCAGACAACCTCGGCGAGGTCGAAGATAGCGTTCCAGACGGCATCCCAATCGCCGTTGATTGCCGCGGTGACCGTTGTTATAACGGCCTGCACGACGGCCATGGCGACCTGCACCGCGGTGGAGATCGCGGTCATCACTCCGGTGAGCACGCTTTCGATGGCCGGCCAGACGGCATCCCATACGGCCGAGATTATGCCCATCGCCACCTGGATGGCGCCCTGGATGAGCGGCATCGCCGCCAGTACCGCAGACAGCACGGACTGCACGGCGGGCATGGCAATGGCGACGAGCTGCGAGACGGTCGCCACCACGTCCGCGATGGCAGTGACCAGAAAGCCGATGACCGGAGACAGCGCCTGCACGATGCCGAGCACCACCTGGATGCCCGTGGAGAGCACCGGCAGGACCGTCTGCGCGAGGTTGAGCAGCGCCGCGCCGATGGGGGCGATGAGCGGTGCGATAAACTCGATTGCCGCCCTGATGCCGTTGCCGACGGACGTGGCCACGCCCAGGATGGCCTGCAGCGCCGAGCATATCTGCGAGGAGTCGACCTTCGGCAGCTTGATCCCGATGCCCTCGAGCGCCCCGACGGCGATGTTCCACGCCGTGGCGAGAGCCTCGGACACGATTGGCGTGAGCACCGACGCGATGCCGGAGAGCGCCGCGGGGAAGGCCTCGATGATGCCCTGCCCGATCTGCGCGACGCGCGGCGCGATGTTCTTGGCGACCGCGCCGACGGACGTGAGCAGCTGCTCGGTGAGGACCGAGAAGTCCACGTCGTCTCGTCCCAGGCCGGTGAGGAAGTTCTCCCAGGCGGCCTTGGCCATGCCGATGGAGCCGGAGATGGTCGTCGCGGCCTCATTGGAGGTCGTGCCGGTGATGCCCATCTCCTCCTGCACCGTGTGGATGGCCTCGACCACGTCGGCGTAGCTGTCGATGGTGAGGTCGGCGTTCTTGCCCTGGGCCGCGCGCAGCTTGTTGGCGTCCGCGATGAGTCGCTCCATCTCGGACTTCGTGCCGCCGTAGCCGAGCTTCAGGTTGTCGAGCATGGTGTAATTTTGCTTTGCGAAGCCCTGGTAGGCGTTCTGGACGTCAGCCATGTCCGAGCCCATCTTGTTGACGTTGTCCGCCATGTCGCCCATGGCGGTGTTGGCGGACTCGGCGGCCTTGGCCACGTCGCCGCCGCACGAGCTCACGAGCGATGCGGCGAAGCTCGTCGCCTGCTCCATGTACTGGTTGGCAGACATGCCGCACGTCCTGTAGGCTTCGGCCGCGTAGCCCTGCAGCGTGCCGGAGGCCGACCCGAAGAGCGTGTCGACGCCGCCGACCAGCTGCTCGTAGTCGGCATAGGCGGAGAGTGCCGCGCCGCCGATTGCGGTCACGGCGGTCGTGAGCGCACCCATGCCCGCCGCGGCGACGGTGCCCACGCCCCTGGCGACGGTGCCGAGCCCGCCCAGAAGGCCGCTGGAGCGCTTGACCCCGCCGTCCATGCCGGATGCCATCGAGTCGCCGAATGACTTGCCGGCCTTCGATCCGGTGCTTCCAAATTCAGAGCAAATCTTGCCGGCGAAGCCGTCCATGGACGGCATGAGCGTGATGCACGCCGAGCCTACGCTGGTAGCGCCCTTAGTCGCCATCCCGTCCTCCTAACCCTAGAATCTCGTCGATTTCCGCCCTGTTCGCGAGGGCGTTGCGCTGATGCCTCTTGAGCTCGGCGAGCTCGCCGGGCGTCTTCAGCGGCTGCGGCTCCTGCGGGGAGCGGTGCTTCTTGTCGCTCAGGCCCCACGCGAGGCTGCGCAGCTGGTGCTCGATGCGCCAGAGCATGTACATCTCGTTGCTCCACTTGAGCTCGGGGCACATGCGCCTGGCGCACCTGGACTCCTCCGGCAGTTGCTCCCACAGGAGGGCGGCGCGCCGGAGGTCGTCCGGTCCGCCCTCGAGCGGCAGGTCGATGCCGTAGTACTGGCGGAAGTCCGCTACGACTTCTGCGCGGTGCCCTTCGAGCTCGAGGACGAAGCCGGGGAGTTTTTTGCCTTCGCCGCCTCGAACGCGGCCCGCATCAGCGTGCCGGTGGACTCGACGGAGCCGCCGAGGCGCTCCATGTACTCCTCGTCATGTCCGGCAAACACGCGCTCGAATGCATCAAACATGCCGGCGGGCTCTGTCTCGCTCTTGGCGAACTGCTTGTTGGTCTTGTAGGAGGTGAGCTCGTCGTAGTCCGCGGTGAACTCCCCCTCGATGCCCGGAATGGTGAATGTGAGCTCGGTCATTACTTGTCCTCCGCAGTCTCGGCGGCATTGGCTGTCGCGGTCTCGGTGGACTGGATGTAGTCGTAGCAGGTGTTGCCGTTCTCGTCGGTGAGGTACTTGACAGTGATGGCGCGCGCGGCGAGCTCGCCCACGGCGAGGGTGAGGTCGTCCAGCTCGGAGGACTGGGCGAGCGGCACGACCTTGCGCCAGCGGCGTCCGTCCTTCAGGACGAGCTCGAGCACGGCCGGCCACGTCTCGTCGGAGTTGCCGTTGTGCTTGACGGTGATCATGCCGTCCTCGTCGGTGACGTTGTCGGAGCCGTACATGACCTTGAGGGTCGCGGCCTTAATCTCGGCGAACGTGAGCTGCGCGCTCTCGACGCGGGAGGTCTGGGGCGAGGCGATAAGGTCACCGTTCATGTCCTTGATGTCCTCGGAGTCGGTGTCGAGCGTCTCGACGTAGCCGTCCTCGCTGAGGTATCCGAGGCATTTCCACGCCGCGGGCAGCGCGGTCTTGTAGTCGTTCGGCAGCGCCGTCCCCGCGAGGGCGGTGAAGATGTAGCCGCCCTTGACTCCCTTGGCGCTGGAGACGTTGGCGACGTTGTTGGTGTTGCTTTCTGCCATGATTGCTCCTTATTCGCAGATGGTCAGGTTGATGTTCGTCTGGTATCTGGGAGTCCCCGTGTCGGGGTCGTCCCACCGGTAGGTGCCGTCGGGCACGGCGGAGAACACGTTCGGCTCGTCCTCGATGGCGGCGCACGCCCGCTCGACGGCTTCCGCTATCTCGCGTGCGCGCCTGCGGGTCTTCGCCCACGACGTGGCGAGCACTCGCGGCGACTGGATGAAGCGCGTGGCACCCGTGGCGGCGAGGGTGACCTGGACGAACTCGTCGGGTCTCTCGCGCTGAACGTCCAGCACGCACTTGATTCCGGTCGCGTCCATGAGTCGCTTGGCGACCACCCTCTCGATGTCCATCAGTCACCTCCGAAGATTGCCTGCAGGCGGTTGTGCCTGCGCTCGCTTGCGCGCGCGTGCTTGCTCACCGCGTATATGAGTCGGCCCTTCGCGAGCTTTCCGCCGATGGTCTCGGCCCCGTAGCCGTCCCCGCCGTACTTCTGCGGCAGCGATGCGTTGGCGGACGCGACCGCGGCGTCGGCCTTCTGGTCGAGCATGCCCTGCACTCCCCCGCCGTTCATGACCTCGGCGTATCCGCCGCGGTTCCACTTGAAGTCCTTGATCTTGACCTCGCACTTCGCCTTAGCCATCGGTTCGGGTCACCTCGCAGGTGAGGTCCCAGGGGCCGGGCGTGTTGGCCGCGGTGTATCGCTTGGGGTCTCCGACCACCTTGTAGTCGGTGCCGCGCACCGTGACGGTCGCGTCCTTCAGGGACACGTCCGCGCCCTTCGGAAAGCACAGCGTGTAGGCGACCGTCACGCCGTTCGGGCGCGTCGAGTCGAGGTCGGCGGTCGCGCCGGGGCAGACCACGACGTTGTCGACCGCTACCTCGGTCACCGTCTCGCCGGTAGGCTCGCCCAGCTCGTCGAGCGACCGGACCGCATTGCGCACGGTCACGGTCTCGCCGGAGATGAGGCACATCATTCGGCCACTCCTCCCCTCTCCAGAGGCGTGAGCGCCCCGAGCGCCTGACCCGTGAGCCCGAGGCGCCTCAGGTCGCTCTTGCCCAGGTACATCTCGCCGAGCGCCGAGCCGTAGGTCACCGATGCGGTGTAGCCTCCGGCCCCCTGGCTGTACTGCGTGGCGCCCGCCATCGCGGACGGTGCCGAGAGCACGCGGTTGACGAGCAGGCAGCACACGGCGGGGGCGGCGCGGTCGAATGCCGGGCACGCCCCCTCGATGTAGTCGCCGATTCGGTCCTCGTATGCCGCGAGCATCAGGTCGGATGCGTCCTGCAGCAGCACCCCGGTGCGGGCCTCGTCCGCGGGCTCGCCGTAGCGGGCCTTGTAGTCGTCGACGCTGGCGAGCGCGGCCATGGCTACTGGGCCTCCATGATCCCGGCGTCGACGAGGGCCTGCACGACCTTCGCGACGGTCGGGCTGGCGCCGGGGTTGGCGACCTTCTTGGGCAGCACGAGCGCCTCCCCCTCGGGGGACACGAGCGCCACGTGCTGCGGGAGGATGCTGGACGCCTTGCACGCGTCCTCCACGATGAATTTCTGGACTAGCTGAGCCATCTCGGTACCCCCTAGGCGCTCTTGAGGACGGCGAAGGCCTTCGGGTCGAGTACCGCGTATGCCAGGACAGCCTCGGTGCGGTAGGCGATCTGGTTGTAGCCCTTCAGGTCCTGGCCGGTGTTGTCGGGATCGCCGTACTCGATGACCTCGGCGGTGATGTCGCGGACCATGCCCCACTTGATGGCGGAGAAGTCGCCCATGATGGCGGAGACCTTGGTCGGGGTCTTGGCGAGGCGGCCGTTCACGGTGCCGGACACGGCGGCGGGGATGCCGTCGAGGTTGCCGACGTTGAGGGACAGCGGCACCTCGGGGTACAGGCGCTGTCCAGTGGCCGGGACGCGCAGCTTGCGCAACTCGGAGGCGAACTGGCGGCTCATGGCGATGCCGTTGATGCCGTAGTCGAGCAGCGCGTCGGAGAGGGAGTCGATGTCGTCGACCGGGGAGTCGGTCTTGGTGACGCTATGGACGCTCTCGTCCGCGGTCAGGGCGGTGTAGCCGTTGAGCGCGAGGCCGGTCTTGGGGTTGATGGCGTGGTAGAGGATGTAGTCCAGGGCGCGGCCCGCGGCGGCGGTCTGGTCGGCGATGATATTGGAGATGATCTCCAGCTGGTTGTCCTCGTCGGCCCACTTCAGCTCGTCGGAGACGCGCGTGGTCGTGACGATCTTGGCGCGCTTTGCGACCACGGGGTCGGTGGAGATCTCGGAGCCGGACTTCCTGCCGCCCTCGGCGACGACCTCGGCCTCTGCGGTCGGGTTGAACACGAGGTAGGTCGTGTCTGCGAACTTCTGCGGCGTGCTGGGGCTCAGCGTGGCGATGGTGGAGGTGTCCTTCACCTTGCCGATGATGGTGGAGACCACGCTGGACGGCAGCGTGATTTTCTTGGTGTCGTTTGCAGCCATTTCTGTGCCTTTCTTCGGGTTTGGCTTACTTCAGGAGGCGCTTGGCGAAGTCTCGCAGCGCCTCGTCCCCGCCCTTGCCGCCCTTGTCGAAGCTGCCGGGCTTCTCCACTCGCGGCGCGGGCTTTGTCTTGAATGCGGCGAGCATCTTGTCGCACCATGCGGCCATGCTCTCCTCGTCCTCGCCGACGATGAGCTCGGCGGGGACTCCCTTCTCCTGCGCGACCTTGGCGGCGGTCTTGGCTCGCGACTCGGCCTTCTCCTTGGCGTCGAGTCGCTTCTCGAGCTCCGCGATCTTCTCGTCGGCGCTCTTCTTCGCCTCGGTCGCCTCGTTCAGGGCCGTCGCGGCCCCCTTGTTGGCCTTGGCCTGCTTCTCCCACTTGCGGGAGTGCGCCTTCTCGGCCTCGTAGAGCGCCTTGTAGTCGGGCTCCTCCGTCTCGGTCGTCTCGTCGACCTCGGCGGTGCCGGTCTGTTCCTCTGCCATGTCGCGTCCTTTCCCGGACCGTGCGGCCCGTTGGGCAGGCCGTGCGGCCAAACCCGGTAGATGTGCGTTTCGGGGCCGTGCGGCCCCTGTCCCGGGAAGTGTCCGACAGGCGTGAGATTTGGCTTGTTTGGCGTTTTTCGGCATGAAAAAAGCCGCCCGTGGGCGGCTTTGCTGCTGTCGTTAGTCTGTTGGCGTTATGTCTTCGGCCTCGAAGAACTCGTCGTCATACTTATCCGGACCGTCGGGCGTCTCGAACTCGACCAGACAGTCACCGTTCTCGAATATCTCGATGATGTGTCCCCTGCGGCCATCCGGAACGATGACCTCGTCGTACTCCCTCATGACCGCCTCCCTATTCATCGACAAATATCGTCGTCAGTCTCATCTTAACCGCTCCGTCTTCCTTTATCCAGCCGACCTTCACATCGGCGCTCTTCCCGTCCTTGCCCGCCATCCTCATCCTCGTGGTGTACCTGTCCCCGTGAGGGGTAGTGTCCCTGTACTCGGGAGGGTTCGATGCGACGTGCTCATAAACCAGCGCCCCGACGACCGCGGCGTCCCTGTCGGTGTATCCGAGATAGCCCTCGAAGGCCCTCGCCTTGTTCGCGTCGCCGCTCTGCGATAGCGCATACCTCTCGAGTTTGGGCGCTGCTATGCTGTGCGTCTCAACGGAGCGCAAGACCTTCTCATAGTCGATGCGCTTGTCCGCGTACGCTATTTTCAGCACCCTCCTGTCGAACTCCGAGACCGGTTTCCCGTCCGCCCCCCTCATCCCGTCGATCTGCTCGAACTTATTCCACCTGTCGAGCAGCTCGTCGGGGTCGTAGCCCTCGACCTTGGTCTCTCGGCCCCTCTTGTCGAACTGCGGCACGACCTTGCAGCGGCAGTGCGCGTGGAAGTGGTTCCCCTCGCCGGCGGTCTTCGCGCTCTTGTAGACGAAGCCTCGGCTGGCGAGCATGATGCAGAAGGTGCACGTCTCGCCGCCCATTGGCACGCGCGCGTAGCGCAGGCCGTCGCGCTTGGCATTGCGGCGCATGGTCTCGTTGGCGCGGCGGGATACCTGATCGGTCGCCTTCGCGGCGGCGGCGTCGGCGAACTCTACGCCCTTTCCGGCGATGAGCTTGCCCGCCTGGTAGCGCACCTCGTTCTCGATATATTTGGAAACGTCCGAGGTGTCGAGAATGGCCGGCGGCAGCTTCGCCCCCGACGCCTCGGCCATCTCGTCGTAGAGGTCGGCGGCGCATGTAGCGGCCGCGTCCCCGTAGACCGAGACGGCGTATGAGACGGACTCGATGGTGAAGTCGCGCACCCTCTCGACGGATGAGCCGGGGAACCTCTTCATGAATTGGGTCACGCGCCTGTACACCGTGTCGTACGCGGCGTCGCCCAGCTTCTGGATGCGCGCGTCGTACTCACTGAGCGCCTGCCTGGTCAGTACCATCCTCGCCTCCGCCCACCATGGCGTTGACGATCTGGCGCGCCTCCGACTTGCGGGCGTCCGACTCGATGCGCTGGATCTGCTCGTCCGTGTAGTCGAGCATCTCGTAGGCGACCGTTGAGTTGGCGAGCTTCGGGAGCGCCTGCACCTGCTTGAGCAGCGCGTCGGAAAGGCTCACCGTGGACGGGTATGCCGGGCTGAGGAACCGCGGGTTGATCTCGTGGCCCGCGTCGCGCTCGGTGGCGAAGTCGGTGCCGTTCGCCACGGCGAGCGCCATGTAGGCCACGTTGCGCAGCGCCGTGCCGTTGTCGCGGTTGAGGTTCTTCGCGTCGATGACCAGGGGCTCGAGGGACGCGGCGATGGCGTCCGAGGAGGACGGGTTGTCGTTGGACACGCCGAAGAAGCTCACCGGCACGTTGGTCACGGCCGACATCTGGCAGGCGAGCTGGCGCAGGTACTCCGTGAGCGGGGCCATCTGCAGCTGCGCGGACTGCCAGACCGTGGGCTTGTCGCCGTCGGGGTCTTTGGTGATCTCGTTGACCGCGCCCATCGAGGCGTCGTACTTGTTGCCGTCGTTGAGCATCTTCTTGTAGGTGCCCAGCAGCCACGTCTGCGGCAGGGTCGCGGCCTCGGCGGCGACCTCCATGCGGGCGCGCTGGCGGATGGCATCGTCGGTGATGCTCATCACGGAGCGGCTGATGCGCGATGTGCCGAAGGGGCGCTCGAGAGTCGCGCCGTGCGCCATCGGCTCCATGAGGCAGCGCCCCATCGAGTGCTCGCGGTACTCGGCTGCCCACGAGCCGCCGTCGCGCGTGAGCACCACGAGGCTGTCGTCGGTGAGCAGGTGCACCACGGTCGGCACGCGCTCGGTGTCGCCGGGCATCTTCTTGGACTCCGCCACGACGATGCCCGCCCTGATGGCCTTGCGCGCGTCGTCCCAGAGCGCCGCCGCCGCGGTGGCTGGGTACGCCGAGATGACCGGGAAGCCGCCGCCGTCCGTCACGGTCCAGAAGCCGCAGCAGTGCTTCAGCTCCCCGATGAGGTTCTTGCGGTAGAGGCGCTCCAGCTGGTTCGACTCGCAGATGGCGCGGAGCGCCCTGCCGGTCTGCTCGTCGTTGCAGGTGAAGCCGTTGAAGATGGAGCGGTCCGCCAGGGCGTGCACGGCCTTGCGGGGCCAGTCCACGCGCGGGTTGATCTTCTTGGCGAGGCTCGCCGGCATGGCGATGCCGAGGTCCTTAACCGACACGTGCCCGAGGTAGTAGTCCTCGCGCTCGAGGTTGCTGGCGCGGTGCTCGCGCCATACGGTCATGAGCTCGCGGACGAGCGCCGCATCGCCCGGCTCCAAGCCTGCGGCGGATGCTACCTGCCCCGCCAGTTCCATGTTCACTGCTGCCATCAGAAGCTGGCCTCCTGTTCCCTTCGCGGGTCTCGTTTCGTGGTTCTCGCCGCCCATAGGGCGAGAGATGCGGACTCGATGGGGGCGGCGATGGAGTCGGGGCCGTCCGCGAAGCCCCAGCCGTCCCTGCCTATGTCGCGCTTGAGCGACTTGCGCGCCGAGTCGTCGAGCGCCGGCGACTCGATATGCGAGAGCGTGCCCGAATCGACCTCGTCTTTGAGCATTGACGCCGCGGCCTGCACGATTGCCGGGGTTCCCATCTCGAGTGCGCACTTGCTGAAGCCGCCGTCGAGCATCCGCCGCTTGAGCGCGTCCGCTCCGGACTTGCCGTCGATGCAGACGCACGCGATCTCATCTCGGTTGCGCAGGAGCATGTCCGAGATCGCGGCCGTTCCGCCCGAAGCGCCCATCACGTCGTACAGCTCGACGTAGGACGGTCCGTCCCTATCGGCGAGCGCCCAGGACACCGCGGCGCGGGAGCCGTCAACGGAGAACTTCACGCCGAAGGCGAGCTTTCCGCCAGTGGGCGCTGCCTCGCATGCGCACCCGTCCCATTTCTCGGAGGACAGCGCGTAAAGGTACGAGCCACCGGTCTTCGCCCACCATCCGAGGCGCTCGCGCGCGAACACGTCCGGCTGCATCTGCTCGGACTCGCCCTTGACTGCCTCGTAGTTGAGCACGGTGCCCATGGACGGGTTGTACTCGTACCATCTCGACTCATCGTGGACGTCGCCTATCTCATCAGCGCCCCACTCGACCCAGGCCATATCGGACTCGCCGTCGTGGACGCTGTCGTGGAGATCGCGGAACACCGTGCCGACGTTGTCGGGGCATGGCGGCGTTCCGAGGTAGATGGTCTGAGGGTTGTGCATCGCGCTCGCCGAGATTGCGGGCAGGGACGCTGCCTGCTGGGTGTCCGTGAGCTCCTGCGCCTCGTCGTAGATGAGCACGTCGTAGGTCTTGCCTCGCGCCAGCGAGTTGGTGCGGGTGGTGAAGCGGATGAGTCCGCCGTTCTTGAGGCTGATGGCCTGCTGCCCGTTCGTCTTGCGCACGGCGAGCAGGAGGTCGTGCAGCTCGGTCTCGTCCTCGTCCTCGAATGGCTGGGACAGCTCCTTGAACATCTGGTCGGAGGTGTCGCCGTGCTGGCAGGTGTACAGGATCTTCTCGCCGTTGAGCGCGCCGTAGAAGCACCTGGCGCGCACGACCCAGCTCTTTCCGTTCTGGCGCGGGATGGAGATGCCCAGCGTGCGCAGCAGGTACTTGTCGCGCGCGTCGCGGGCGAGCATCGCGTCGAGCAGGTGCGGCTGCCACGGGAGAGGGTCGCCGAAGTAGGCGGTCGCGAGCTCGCAGGCCATCTCGCCGTCGCCGCTGAGGTCCTCCGGGACGTTCGCCTCGTATGTCGGGGTCTGCCTCGGCTCCATCATGCGCCGGCCGCCTTGGCCTTGCGCTCGCGGTCGGCGAACATGAGGCTCAACACCCTAGCGCCGTCGCTCTGTGGACGCGCCTGCGGCACCTGGATGGGCACTGCCTTGCGCGAAAGGCCGAGCAGCTCGTTGAGCGCGCGAATCTCGGCGGTCGCCTGCTTGAGCACGGAAACGGCGGGGTGCGGTCGCTCCATGATGGCATGCCGCCCGTTCTTCGCCTTGATGGGCTTGTAGCCGACTGGGTCGAGCACCTTCACGGACTTGCCCTTGCTCATGGCATCCTCCGCGGCCTTAGCCACGGCGTGCCAGTAGCACAGCAGCGCGAGGTTCGGCGCGTCCTCGTCTGAGAAGCGCCCCGATGCGGTGACGCTCGCCCAGATCTGCGATTGATAGTCGTCGGCTGCGACCGATTCCGGCATCTCCGGCATCACGGCCTCCTTTCTCGTGCCCGCATTGTGCGATGCGGGTGAGATTCGCGGCCTACCCCCGCCCTGGGGTCAAGGGGCGGGGGGAAATCGGCACTTCGGCATGTGGGTGTCCGCACACCCCCGGGGAGGGGCGATACCCCCCCGCCATCGGCGGCTCAGCGCCCCAGAAAAGCAGCGAGGCGCAGCCGTGCCGACGACCGCGCCTCCAGTTAGGCTTCTCAGCCTCGCCTATTCAGTTGTCCCTAACGCTCAGAACAGCCTCGTGCGCCTTATCTCGACTGGCCTCGCGTCGCCCGGCATGTGCTTGCCCTTCCTCTGGTTGCAGACGCGGTGCGCCGCGTCGAGGTTCGCATAGTCCAGCACCGCGCCGCCCCTCGCCCTCGGCACAACGTGGTCGGCCTCGAAGCTCCACGGCGTGCCGGGCGGCAGGCTGTAGTCTATGGGCTGGCCGCATATGTGGCACGGCCTGCCCTCGGCGCGGAGCCTCGCCTTGAGCTTGCGCTCGGCGTTGCCGTTGGAGCTCCACGTCATGCCAGGCGCTTCCTCGCGAGGTAGTCCTTCTTCACCGACCGGGTCGGGGTCTCGTCGGTTCTCCCTATCTTGATGGTGATCGCGAGGGGCGGCAGCACGAACCTCTCGTCGATGTCCCCCGCCACGTCGTCCGCCATGGACTCCAGCAGCGCCGCGGCGTCGCGGAGCTGCTGCGCAACCCTCTCGCCGGCGCTCATGCGACCATCCCCGCGAGCACCCGCCAGCACCACACGACGGCGGCGGCGCACAGCAGCACGAGCGCGGCCATGATGAGGCACCCGATGAGCTTGCCGATCAGCTTGCCGATCTCTTCCATTCAATCCTCCTATCTCACCCGCACGCCATGCGCACGGAAACGATCAAAACCACGGCGAGTGCCCATGCGGGCCTCGCCGCCCACGCCAGCAGCGCCGAGCGCCGCCAACGGCATCAGCCGCAGAACATGTCGCACGCCGCCTCCTGCATGTCCCTCATGTGGTTCGGTATCCAGTCGAGCGCCCACGCGGCGACGAACGCCGGTTCCTCCTCGGCCTCGCCGTCCTCGACGAAGGCGCGGTCGAACTCGAGCCCGCAGACCCCGTAGTCGCAGCAGCACTCGACCATGTGCCTGCACTCGGCGCACTTCGGGCCGCGCTCCCCGAAGTGCCTGTCGATGTCGCCATCGAAGCATCCCGGCGGCAGGTTGTAGTCGCTATTCGGCTCATAGCCCATCATCACATTCGCCTCGCTATCGTCCGTCGTCCGTGTTCCCCCGCGGCAGTCCAAAACCCCTCAAACTGCCACGGATTGATTGAGACTGAGACCTGGCACGGGTCGGGCGGGAACTGGCAGTCCTTCCAGCCGTTCTCGCGGCGCGGGTTGTCTCCGCCGCAAGACTCGGCGGCATAGCACGCCCTGCAGCGCTCGGGAATCTCGCTGCCCTCCACGCCGGTCACCGCCCTTCCGCCTTCTCGTTCGCCCTGTCTTTCGGCCTCACGATGTCCCGCGGGTCTTCGCCCATCGCCTCAGCGAGGTTGAGCAGGAAGTTCATCTTGACCTCCCGGCCCTCCCTGATCGCGTGGCTCAGGCTGCTGAGGTTGACGCCGGCCTCACGCGCCAGCTGCTTGAGCGGGACGTGGTTGTCGACTCTCCAGTGGGCGATTCTGTCTGCGTCCAGAACGTATTCGGTCGCCATCGCGTCACGCCCTCTCGAATCGGTTTTGGTCGAGCCACCAGCTCGGGCACTGCTCGAGGCCCTTCCACACGCGGTAGTGCATCCAGTCCTTCTGGCGGTCGGCGTTGGCGCACCCGTTGAAGCGGTAGTACAGGCATGTTGTGCAGTCCTCGGGCACGTCCTTCTTTTCGATTACGAGCATCTCTACATCCCCTTCCTGCTATTGCGCTTGCCATTCATCGAGATCGCCACCCCGCAGCTATGGCAGTAGTTCGGCACGCCGTACTCGCCGATTTCCGCACCGCATTGAGGACAAAACACGTAGCCCTCCATTGCGTTTGGTATGACGGGTCTATATATCGGACGGTCGATTAGGTCGGCAAGCACATCCACGTCGTATGCATTGGAGAGATCTGGAATATCGGCGCACCCGACTCCAAGAACGTCCAAGATTTCTGAATCTAAAACCCCGATGTTATGGCATCCATCAGTGAGCCTGCGCAGCTCATCGGCTACCTCGCGGCGCTGCTCGTCGGTAATCACTGGTCCCTCCTGTTCCACACGTCAACGGCAACCCTTCTGCACCTATCTTCCGAGCCGGGGAATCTGTACCCGCCGACTATCGGCCCCCTGGCCCCGCAGCTGCCGCACCTGACGAAATAGAACGGGTAGAGCGTTTCCCCGTACTCGCCCCTGCGTGAGCATCTTGTCGCCGCATTGGTGCCGCCGCAGAACGGGCAGGGCTTCAATTTGGTTCCGTCCATCAATCGTCACCACTCAGCTTGCGGATACGGGATACAACGTCTTCGAGCATTTGGTGCGTGCAATTTCTGACGTATTTATTCCAGAACTTGCAGTCGCCGCACATTTCGCCGCCGTGATTCATATAAGCGCACGCCATCGACTGGAAAAAAGACTCATCACCGGCATCACCGTTTTCGACCGCTCTGTCCAGGTCTTCCTCCAACCTCTCCCAGCTGTCGGGCGTAGTGAGGTAAAGGCTGTCTGCCGGGAGCATTCCGTCTTTCTCTCCCGTAATATCCTGGCTGAACACTTTCCACTGCGACCAAAGGCCGTGGACATCGCATCTGTACGTGAAGCTGGTGATGTGCACCTTTTTGCCGTTGGCGTCATACATCGCCTCGGTGTCCAGCGGAATCTCGCGCCCCTCGGCGTCCTTCGGCAACTCTACGCAAGCCATGGCGCGTCCAACCTCCCCCTGTCCCTGTTGCGCTTGAGGCAGCGCAGCATCGCGTTGTCCACGTCCTGCTGCGTGAGGCCCATCCACGCCATCATGTTTGCGCACGCCTGGATGCAGTCGGCGAGCTCGTCGACCACGTCCTCGTCGCAGCGGTTCTGCCACGCACCGAACACCTCGGCGGCCTCCTCGAGCGGCTTGAGCGCCTTGGCCTTCGGCCCGTCGCCGATGTCGAACGTCTGCGTGCAGATCGAATAGTTAGCCATTAGTCCTCCCCGGTCTCGCAGCTCGCGTCGGCCCAGTAGTTGCATACGGCCTCCGCCTGTGTCCTGTGCACGAACTCGGGCCTGCGCTCGCACTCGGACTCGATGCGCTCGGTCCCGTAGACGCTGCGGAACACGGTCGTCCTGACATGGCAGCAGTTGGCGCAGCGCTCCTCCCGGAGCCCGTCCGCGTAAATGTCCGGTCTCTCGCCCTTCACCTGCATATCTCTCCCTTCGATTGGTTGCCGGCGCTCAACGCCGGCCTCACCGTTGGCGCCAGGCCCGCCTTCTTGGCGCACGCCCTGTGGTAGCCGGAGGGCGAGAGCGTGTAGCCCCCGCACTCCGGGCAGACCGACGCGTACCCGCAGCGGGCGCGGGACTCCCACCATTGGCGGTTCCTGCGCTCGCGCAGCTGCTCATCGGTGAATCGCCTCTTGCCGCCCATCACCGGCACCTCCCGATTCTCTTCAGGTACAGGTTGTTGCGGCGCGAGCGGGCGAGGGCGCGACGGCGGCGGCGCTGCCACTTCGAGTCGAGCGCCTTCGCGAGCTTCCTCATGAGACGGCGGGCGTCTCGGAACACGCGGGAGATGCTCTCCCACAGCATCTCGGCGACGGCCTCCGCGGCGTCGCCGATTGCCTCCAGCAACCGCGTCGCCGCCCAGCTAAGCGTCCCTGGGTAGGGCTCCTCGGTCGTCTCGTCGGTCTTCTTGGCCTCGGTCATCGGTATCCTCTCTTCCCGTACCTTCCGTCGTTCACCATGTTCCTGACGTGGCGCCGCATGTCCCGCGTCGCCTGGTCCCCCTCGGGCGGCAGCTTCCGCCCGCTCGCGCACTCGACGCAGTGGACGCGCCATCCGCCGCGGTAGCGCTCGAAGTGCCCGAACCCGGGAGGCGTCCACCTGCCGCACTCGCGGCAGTAGCCGCCGTAGACGTTCCTAGCCATTCCCCTGCTCCATCCTGTAGACATCGCTGGCCATTGATTCCGCGAGCTCGCGCATGTCGGTCACCTCGGCGCACTCCGCGCCGAAGAACATGCCCAGCTCGCCCCTCTTATGCCTGTCGCACCGGTACGCCCGGCAGATCTCGGGCCTCGCGGCGTAGACCGCGCACTCGCGCCCGTCCGTGAGGTACGGGCACAGCAGGTCGTACTCCGCCCTGGGCTCGGCGGGCTCGATTCCGTTCCGGCGCACGTATACCTCGAGGCGCACCCGGTCGAACGGGCTCACGGGCAGGAACCGCGAGCAGCACTCGCCGCAGCCCCTGCAGTCCCCCGTGTAGAGGTCGGTCACCTCGTTGCCCTGGAGCGAGGCGTGGATGGCCGCGGCGACGGCCCTCTCGTCATTCATCGCCGCTCACCCGCAGGGTCTCGTAGTACCGGTTCACGTCGGCGAGCGCCGTTCCGAACGGGTCTCTCCCTGCGGCCCTGCACCTCTCCAGCTCGGCGTCGAGCTCATCTGCCCTGCGCTTCGCCGCGTCGCGCTCGGCGCGTACCCTCTCCAGCTCGGCGAGCACGTACTGCTCGCATGTCCTTATCTCCATGGGCCTGAGCCCTCCCTGATCATCTCGTTGCCGTATCTGTCGGTTATCAGCCAGTAGCCGAACATGTAGAGGTCGGGGCTGTGCGGCGGGTACTCCCTGAGCAGTGTGCCGGACCACCATGCCTCCTCGGCCGCCCCGGTGCGCCATACCCACTCGGCCCTGAGGCCGCCGTCGTGGAACTTCCCGTGGCACCCGGTCGTGCCGGAGCCGCATAGGGCGAACAGCGGGCTGCGCAGCTCCCACACCCCGTTGGGCGTGACGAGCCTGAACGTCTTCCCCCACGACCTGCGGGCGACGTGGTGGCAGTTGGAGGCGCGCCTTCCGCACACCGCGCACCGGGCCTGCGTCGGCTCATATGCCGTGTCGTGCGTGTACCTCGCCCCGAGGTGGGGCTTGCCGTACAGCTCGGCGCGCTCCTTCGGCCATCCCCTCAGCAGGCCCGCGTCGAGGATCATGAGAACCTCCCCTCGCACGCGGCGCGGGCGGCCAGCAGCCTCTGCGCGTCCTGGTACAGCCCGAACTGGTCCCTGCTCGCGGTCGTGCCCCGCGGGGCCTCGACCTTGCCCGGGTCGATGCCCGGGTGCTCGGCGGCCCACCGGCGCTCCTGCTCGGCCAGCGCCTCCTCGGGCGTCCTCGCGGGCCTGAACGTCGCGGCCTCGACCTCCGAGGCGGTCGGCTTGCCCCTCGCACGGTCGTCGGCGTCGATGCGCTTCTGGCGCCTGGACCAGTCGAGTGCCAGGGCGCCCCAGTTGCTCACCGGCTGGCCGTTGCTCTTGACCCAGCCCTGCGACTCGAAAAAGGCCCAGAAGGCGTCCGGGTCGCCGTTCAGGCAGTTGGCGCCGAAGTAACCGCGGGCCTCCTCCAGCGACGGCGGCTCGAACTCGGGCGGCGCGGCTGGGGCATCGCCCTCATCACAGACCAGTTCAGTACAGGACAGGCTAGGGTAGGTTAGGTTAGGGTTTTCACTTTCGGAAACCTGCGTTTCAGGTTTGTCGGAAACTGGTTTCACGTTTGGAAAACCTAGGTTTTCACTTTCGGAAACCTGCGATTCGGGTTTGTCGACAGTCGGTTTCTTGCGTGGTCGGCCGCCCTTCCCGCCCCTGCCGCGCGCGTCCTTAGAGTTGTCGATGGCGTTCTTCATGGCCTTGAACACGCGGCGCAGGTGCTTCGGGAGGTCGGGTTCGACTCCGTGCAGGCCGTACATCATGATCGCGTCGGCGAGCACCGCGCGGTCGCGCATGTCCTCGGTGTCGCTCTCGTCGAAGTCGTCGTAGACCTCGGCGAAGCTGTCGAACACGGTGAATGCCATCAGAACCACCCCCAGAGAAGCGAAGAGAAGAATAGGAAACCCGCGGAGAAGGAGGCGGCGAACAGGGCCGCCTCCCAGTGGTCGCGGATGATGTCGGGTACGCGCCCCATCAGAACGGGATGTCCTCGTCGTACACGTCCAGCTGCTGCTGGGCGGGTGCCGGCTGCGAGGCGGCCTGCGGTGCCTGCTGGGGCCGCTGCGGTGTCGCCTGCGGGGCCTGCTGGTAGGCCTGCTGGGCGTTCCATTGCGGCGCGGGCTGCTGGCGCGCCGGCTGGGGGGTATATGCCTGCGGAGCGGGCTGCGGCGGGTACGCCTGCTGCTGGTAGCCCTGCGGCGCATACTGCGGCGCCTGCTGGCCGTTGGGGTTCTGGCTCATGAGGACGACCTCGTCTGGGATGATCTCGACCTTCGAGCGCCTGCCGCCCCCGTTCTTGTCCTCCCAGGAGCTGTAGCGCAGCTTCCCCTCGATGGCGACCTTCATGCCCTTGCGCAGAATGCGCGAGAGCGCCTCGGCGCGGTTGCCGAACATGGTGCAGTCGATGAAGTTGGGGTAGTCCTCCCACTCCCCCGTCTGCTGGTTGCGGCGGCGGTCGTTGACGGCCACGCCGAAGCCCAGCACCTGCGTGCCGCCCGGCGTGACGCGTAGCTCGGGGTCTCGGGTCAGATTGCCCGACACCACCACTCTGTTGATGCTCATCTGTATGTCTCCTCTCCGCCGCTCGTCCATGTCCTCTGGATGTCGGCGTCTACGGTCTTGATTCGCAGCTTGAGGGCCATGATCGCCTCGCTCGATGCCTTGTAGAGAGCTTCGGCGCAGTCGCGCAGCTGCTTCTTCTCGGCTATCTCCTCGCGCCCCCGGCACAGGTCGCCGATGATGGTCACCGGCGTGCCCTTGGAGCGCTCCTCGAGGATGGCGATGCGCAGGGCCTTGCGGTAGTCGGCCTCGTTCTCGGCGTACTGCTGGCCCGTCCGCCTGAGCGTGTCCAGCTCCGCCATGAGGCGCTCGAACAGCTCCTCGCGCTGCGCGTACATGTCCTGCATGGCCTACAGGACGCGCCACGTCGGCGTGGCGCAGCAGCCGGGGTGCTTCTTGAACTCCTCGTACTGCTCTTTCGACTCGAAGGTGTAGGCCGTGCCGCAGGCCTTGCACTTCGCTGTGAACCCGCCGCTCTCGGGCGGCTCCTTCTCGGGCTTGTCCGAGAGCGCGTCCGGATCGCTCTGCCCGTCGATGGCGAACAGCCCGCAGAGCGCGTACTTGCGCGCGTAGCTCGACGCCATCCCGGTCACCTGCGCGTCGTCGGAGCCGCTCTTGTGCTCCGCCTCGCGGGCGTAGGCCTTGAACTCCCTCGTATCGCCGTGCCCGTCCTCGAAGAACAGCGTGCACGTCGCCTCGACGTAGTAGCGGTCGCCCACCTTGCAGATGCCGTCCTGGAGCGTGAACGCCACGCCAGCCTCCTTGCAGGGCTCCTTGAGCGCGGCGACGATGTCCTCGAACGAGCGGTAGCTGAACTTCCCGAATGCGTTGTAGCGCGCCTTGGGGACTGTCACGGAGCGCTGCACCTTTGCTATCGCCTGGGAGAGCGTCATCTCCTCGTCGGCCATCTAGCACACCCCCTTGCACTTGATGGTGCCGGTGATGCCGCGCTCGCGCAGCGCCGCGGCGAGCAGCTCCATCTGCGAGCGGGTCGCGGACGGGATCTCGACCGTCCACGCGCAGTGCAGCTCGGGGCGCGCCGCGGCGGCGGGTTCCGCCTGGCGCCTCGTCGCGGGACGCGGCGCGGGCTCGGGCTCGACCGCCTCGCGCATGGCGGCGATGCGGGCGTCCTCCTCGTCGGCGGCGCGGGCGGCGTTGAGCGCCGAGCCAAGGTCGAGCGTGCGGAACAGCTCGCGCTCGGCGACCTCGTAGTGGGCCATGGAGTCGCGCTGGGCCTTGAGCGTGTCCCAGTCGCGCGCGACGGCTGAGACCTTGTCCTCGAGGGCCTTCTTGGCCTTCGCCTCGCCGAATGACTTGTTGAGCCATCTGTCGTCGTGCAGGCGCTCGTAGGGCACGACCGGCGAGAGGAGCTCCGCGAACTCCCTGTAGTGGGCCTCGAGTGCGGCCCTCGCGCCCGCCTTGCGCCTCTCCTCCGCCTCGTCGAGCTGCGCCTTGATGCCGTCCGACGCGCCGTCGATGATGGATATGATCTCCTTGCAGCGCTTCTCGAAGGCGGCGAGCGGCTTGTTGTACTCGCGCTTCACGGCCTTTCGGCGCTCCTCTATCTCGGACTTGAGCCCGTTGAGGTAGGAGCGGTCGTGCTTCGCCTCCTTGATGGAGTCGTCCTTGGTCAGGTCGTACTTGGCGCCCTCGTAGTCCGCGACCTTCGCGCGGACGTGGGCCTCCATCGCGTCGAAGTTGGCGCTGATGACGGACGGCGAGTACGTGACGACGAGGTCGGACGCCCCCTGCTCCTCGATGACCTCGGCGACGACCTCCTCGGCCCCGTTCTTCTCGGACATCACTCGGTCACCTCCCCGTCGTGGCTCACGAACAGGATCTGGGGCTGCTTGCTCTGGATGGACAGCCAGACCTCCTCGCCGCTCTTGCGGATGGCGTCGAACGCCGCTCTGTCACAGGTGTCGACCTCGAACTGCAGGACGGCGACGCCGCCCTTCACGGTGGTCTGCTTGAACTTGGCCTCGATCTCCACCGGTATGTTTGTGCTCTCCATTGCTATTCCTCCCTGTCTGCGCCCGCGAGCATCGCCGCGAACGTCTCCAATGTCATGGTCACGAACTGCTCGCCGGGGATAGCGGTCCCGCGGCGCTTCCAGACGACCACGCCGTAGTCGGCCCCGCGGTTCCTGCGCTCGGTCTCCGCCTCGCGCAGCCACTTGGGCAGCTCGTGCCTACCCTGGTAGTCCTTGCACTCGATTGCGATGCCCCGCCCGGCCACCGACACGCCGCGGATGTCGCCCGTGTCCTTGGAACCGGTCTTAACCTGCCTGTCGATGTCGGCCCCCAGCCTCCCGGCCAGGTAGTCGGCGACCAGTCGCTCGAACCTCGTGCCCGCGTCCCTGGCGGTTCTCCTGCTCCTACTCATCGACGAACCCGTCGCTCTTGGAGCGGTGCTTGTTGAATGCGTGCCTCAGGTGCGGGTAGCGCGCCTCCATGATGCGGGCGAGGCTCGGCGCGAGGCCGTTCTTCACGCCGACGTGCAGCTCGTTGCGCACCATGTGGATGAGGTAGTTGATCGAGACGTAGCCCTTGCGGTTGAGGCGGGGGGCCTGCTCGACCATGAAGTCCCACGCCCGCGGGTGCTCGCCTATCCATGTGCGCGCCTCGGCCATGTCCTGCTCGCCGTCCGCGCCGAGGCCGAATATCTCGAGCTGGCTGCTCATCGGCTTCTGGCGGTATCTCTCGTCGTTACGCATTGACGGCCCCCGCAGCGCATGCGGCCTTGGCCGCCTGGACCGCGCCGTCCATCGTCGGGAGGACGAAGACGGTCAGGATCGCCGCGAACAGGACCGCGGCGGCGATGAAGCCGACCATGGCCCCCGCCCTGAACGCATCGGAGTCGAGCTGCTCGCGGGCGGACGGTCGGTATGACTTGGGTGCTATGATGGTCTGAGCCTCATGTCTGGGGCTGTTTCGGCGAGTGCTCACAAGTTGGTAGCTGGGGGCGCTCGCTTCTTTGTATGTGTACATCTTGTGTTCCATTCTGATGTTTCCGCAGGTAGATGCAGGTGTGGCTTTTAGGGTGGCTATTTTGGGACTTTTTTGGCGCGGCTCTTGGCGCTGTAGCACCTCTGCCGCTCGCGGTCGTTCCGCTTGGCCCTCGCCGCCTCCTCGCGCATCGCGTTTGCCTGCTCCCTGAGGTCTGCCACGTGGCCCTCCTTCGTGCACTCCGCGCACCAGCCGTTCGCCTTGTTCAGCGGCTTGAACGTCGTGCGCCCGCACTTGGGACACATCCAGCGCTGGCGGAGCGATATTCCGCATCTGCGCGCCTGCCACTTGACCGCGTCGGTGCTGCGGCCCAGCGCCTTGGCTATCTCCTTGGCTCCGTCGCCGGCGTGCTCCCTCAGGTACCGAATCTCACGTGTCGACCATTGCCTCACTGTCTCTTGCTCCCCTCCTTCCTCTCCCATTCCCGGTACGCCGCCCGAAGCGTCGAGCACATGGTGTCGAGCGCTATCTCGCGCGGGGTCTTGGGCTTCTCATCGTGTTCTTTGGCGTCCATTTAGGCGACCATGCCTTTTGATGTGCGTTCATCCACGAGGCCTGCAAGATAGTCAACAGAGCATCCGTAGAGCTTTGCCAGATTGATGGCGTCTGGCACGAGGGATGGGGAACTTTCGCCTCGTTCCCATTTGCCGATTACGTACTCGGAGCGATGAATCTTCTCGCCAACTTCTTCTCTAGTCAGACCCGCCCGCTTACGCTCGGACACAAGATTGTTGAGCATCATTTCCTCCTTCACACTAGTTTCTTGTGCCTGACTGGCACTATATACAAGTTTCTTGTATCTGTAAACCCTGAAAGTTTGCCATTTGTACAAGTTTCTTGTATGCTGCAACTATCCTAAGTTAGGGGTGAGAAATGAGTCTTAAAGACCTTCGGCAGCGTTCTGGGTTGACGCAAAAAGAGGCCGCGAACGTGTTCGGCCTCAAATACCGGACCTACCAAAACTATGAGCTTGGAAACACTAGCCCAGACATGGACACGGCGGCTGAGTTTGCTCGTTATTTCAAATGCACCATCGGAGAACTGTTTGACCTTGAAGAAGGTGACGGTGAACAAATTGGCGGACCTGATCGCGAGCTTTTGAATCTATTTAACTCAATGAGTAAAGACGGCCAAAATGCCTTAATGGCCACTGCAAAAGGCCTCGCCGAGACTTTTCCATTAGAAAAAGAGAGCGGGGTGCGTTAAGTGCAGACCCGATTGAAGGAAGTTAGGAAGGCAGCAGGCTTTAACCAGCAGACCGCCGCTGAAGAGCTTGGCGTTTCCTTAAGCACCTATAGAAATTGGGAGCAGGGACGCGTGGTCATGAACGGAGGCCAGCTGATTTCCGCAGCGCAAGCCTTCAATACGACCGTTGATTACATCCTTATGGTTGATGCAGACACGCCACTCGTGACGCAGCAGCAGGAGGAGCTTGATTCGATTTTCCAGGACTTAAACGACTCATGCAGAGCCGTCCTTATTGAGGTTGCCAGATCATTGGCTACCCACATGCAATAAAAAAAGAGCCCCGTCGGCAGCGCCTGTACCGCTATAGCCGACGGGGCATCCAACCAGTGCACCCATGCAAACTCAACTTGAAGGAAGGGTGACATCCACATTATGCCAAAGAAGGCAGTGATATACGCGAGATTCTCGTGCAACAGGCAGCGCGAGGCCTCGATCGAGGACCAGCTGCGCGTCTGCCGCGAGTGGTGCGCGCGCGAGGGCTACGAGGTCGCGGCGGAGTACTGCGACCGCGCCGTGTCGGGGCGCACCGACGACCGCCCCGAGTTCCAGCGGATGATAGCCAACGCCGGCGAGAGCGAGATCGTCCTCGTCTACATGATGGACCGCTTCAGCCGCGGCGAGTACGACGCGCCGATATACAAGCGCGAGCTCGCCACGCACGGCGTCAAGCTGGTCTCGGCGCTCGAGCAGATACCCGACAGCCCGGAGGGCATCATCTACGAGAAGCTGCTCGAGGGGCTCGCCGCCTGCGAGTCGAGGAAGACCGCCATCAGGACCAAGCGCGGAATGGAGGGCAACGCCCTCAAGTGCAAGACCAACGGCGTGCGCATCTTCGGATACCGCAGGAACGGGGACGACGAGTACGAGGTCGACGAGGCGCAGGCGGCGTGGGTGCGCGAGGCCTTCGCGCTGAGGCTTAAGCGCATGTCCATGAACGCGATAGCGCGCGAGTTCGCTCGGCGCGGCCTCAGGACGCGCAAGGGCAACCCGTGCGGGCAGGCGATGGTGCAGCAGATGCTGCGCGACCGCAGGTACACGGGAAGGTACGAGTGGGGAGGCATCGTCCGCGAGGGCGGGATGCCGCAGATAGTGGACGAGGTGACGTTCATGGAGGTCCAGGGGATCAAGTGCCGCAAGCAGCGCTCGAGCGAGAACTGGGGCGACTTCGCCCTCGCGGGGACGGCGCTGTGCGCGGAATGCGGCAGGAACCTGCAGGGCGTGAGCGGCAGGGGCCGCAACAACGTGAAGTACGAGTACTACAGCTGCCCGGGGTCGTGCGTCCGCAACATCAGGCGCGAGGAGCTCGAGGGCTCCATAGCCTCGGCGCTGCGCGGGCTGCTGGGCGACCGCGGCGAGGCGCTGCAGATAGCCAACATGGTAGCGGAGCGCGCGGACACGGCCGAGGTGCGGGCTCGCCGCAGGCAGGCCGAGGACTCGCTCATGGCCGCGGAGAGGGGCCTGAGGAACATCCTCAACGCCATCGAGCAGGGCGTGATAGCGCCGGGCGTGAACGAGCGCATAGCCGAGCTCGAGGAGCAGCAGGCGCGCGCGAGGTACGACCTCGAGGCCATCACGGACGAGCGGATAGACCCGGAGCGCTTCGCCGACTTCCTGCAGTGCGGGACGGCGCTCGACGACGCGACGCTGCTGAAGGCATTCGTGTGGCAGGCGGTCGTCTCGGAGGACGAGATACTGGTCACGCTGAACTACGACAAAAAGGGCGAACCCGCCAGATTGGACATCCAGCGGGTTCGAGCAAAATTGGAATGGTGCCCCATGTTGGATTCGAACCAACGGCCTTCTGCTCCGGAGGCAGACGCTCTAATCCCCTGAGCTAATAGGGCCAACGGTTGGCATTATACCCAAGTGCACCACGGGCTATCAAAATAAAAGAAAAAGCTTTGCAATTCCGAGGAAGACGAGCCGCAACGGCCCACTTTAGAAGGCAAAAGCGAGTCAGATAGTATAAACTCTCATGCACCATATATACACGGCTCGCGATGCGGGCCGTTTTTGCAAAAGTTATCCATCGAGGTGAGAGGCACACCATGATTGCAATTTTAAAGCAGAGCGCCAGCGACGAGGCCGTAAGCCATATCGTCAGCTGGATTGAGAAAAAGGGTCTGAAGACCGATGTCTCGCGCGGCGAGAACGAGACGATCATCGGCCTGGTGGGCGATACGACCAAGATCGACCCGTTCCTGCTCGAGTCCATGGATGTCGTCGAGCGCGTGCAGCGCGTCTCCGAGCCTTTTAAGCGCGCCAACCGCAAGTTCCACCCCGAGGACTCCGTCATCGACTGCGGCCACGGCGTCAAGATCGGCGGCGACCAGTTCCAGGTCATCGCCGGTCCCTGCTCCGTCGAGGGCGAGAACCTCATCCGCATCGCACGCCGCGTGAAGGCCGCCGGTGCCACGATGCTGCGCGGTGGCGCCTACAAGCCCCGCACCTCCCCCTACGCCTACCAGGGCATGGGCCCTGCCGGCCTCGACCTGCTGTGCGAGGCGTCTGCCGAGCTCGACATGCCGATCGTCACCGAGATCATGGACCCACGCGACGTGCAGGTCTTCTTGGACAAGAAGATTGACGTCATGCAGATCGGCGCCCGCAACGCCCAGAACTTCCCCCTGCTCAAGGAGGTCGGCAAGACCCAGACTCCGATCTTGCTTAAGCGCGGCATGTCCGGCACGATCGATGAGCTGCTTATGGCAGCCGAGTACATCATGAGCGAGGGCAATGACAACGTCATCCTGTGCGAGCGCGGCATCCGCACCTTCGAGACCCGCACCCGCAACACCTTCGACCTCAACGCCGTGCCGGTGCTGCACCACCTGTCGCACCTGCCCGTCGTCGCCGACCCCAGCCACGCCACCGGTTACACCCGCTACGTTGAGCCCATGGCGCTCGCCGCGACCGCCTGCGGTGCCAACGGCCTGGAGATCGAGGTCCACGACGAGCCGAGCCGAGCCTGGTCCGACGGCGCCCAGGCCCTCACCCCCGATCAGTTCGACGACACCATGCGCCGCATCCGAGCCATCCGCGAAGTTGTCCGCCAAGAGACCATGGAGTAGCCCATGGGCACGGTGAGAAACGCGCGTGTTAACCAGGGCGGCCCCAAGTGCGCCGGTATCGTCGGCCTGGGCCTCATCGGCGGTAGCTTTGCCCGCGGCTATGCACAGGCGGGCGTCCGCGTGCTGGCCTGGGACCCCGATGACGATGTCATGACGGCCGCCAGCATGGGCACTGTCGTCGGAGAGCTCAACGACAAGACACTCGGCGAATGCGACATCATCGTCCTGGCCTGCTACCCCGAGGCCTGCATCGAGTGGCTCGAGGAGCATGCCCAGGCACTCGCCGACGCCACCGACACCGAGGCCATTATGGGCCCCGTGGTGATCGACACGGTGGGCGTCAAGGGCATCGTGTGCGAGCGCGCCTTTGAGCTTGCCCGCGAGCACGGCTTTTACTTTGTGGGCGCGCACCCCATGGCGGGCACGCAGTACTCGGGCTATGCGCACTCCCGCGCCGACCTGTTCCAGGGCGCGCCGCTCGTGCTCGTGCCGCCTGCGGTGGACGATGCACTCAAACTGGAGCTTTTGGGCCAGGTGCGCGAGATGGTGCGCCCCTTGGGCTTTGGCAAGTTCAGCGTGACCAGCGCCGCCGAGCACGACCGCGTCATCGCCTTCACGAGCCAGCTTGCGCACGTGGTATCCAACGCCTACGTCAAGAGCCCGACCGCTCAGGTCCACCACGGCTTTTCGGCCGGCAGCTACCGCGACCTCACCCGCGTGGCGCACCTCAATCCGCAGATGTGGTCCGAGCTCATGATCGACGACGCCGATGCTCTCGCCTTCGAGATCGACCACCTGATCGACTCGCTCGGCGCCTACAGCCGTGCGCTCAAGGACCGCGACCAGCGCTATCTGGAGAATCTCCTTGCCGAGGGCGACCGCATCAAGCGTGTACTCGACGACGAGGCCTCCCACTAGACCACCTATCACGCCAGGTCGAAAGGACCGAAGCTTATGGCGATTACCATCGATATCGACACTGCACGCCCCTACCAGGTGCATGTTGGCACGTTTTTGCTGGAGCAGGCGGGGCCGCTCGTGCGCGCCACCGCCGGCGGCACCAAGGCCGTCATCGTGACGGACACCAACGTCGGCCCGCTCTACCAGATGCCCGTTAAGCAGAGCCTGGAGGCATCAGGCTACGAAGTGAGTATCTGCACCTTCGAGGCCGGCGAGGCACACAAGCGCGCCGAGACCTACGTTGCCATTTTGGAGTTTGTGGCCGAGCACGAGCTTTCGCGCTCCGATGTGATCGTGGCGCTTGGCGGCGGCGTCGTGGGCGACGTTGCCGGCTTTGTGGCCGCCACCTACATGCGAGGCTGCAAGTTTGTGCAGATCCCCACGAGTCTGCTCGCTATGGTGGATTCGTCGGTGGGCGGCAAGACTGCCATCGACCTGGCTGCCGGCAAGAACTTGGCCGGCGCCTTTTGGCAGCCGAGCGTGGTTATCGCCGACGTGGGGTGCCTGGCCACCCTCACGCCCGAGCAGTTCGCCGACGGCTGCGGCGAGGTCGTCAAGCACGCCGTGATCGCCGATCCGGAGCTTTTCGCCGAGCTGGAGAAGACCCCGCTCACGCTGGAGCTGCTCAACCGCGATGTGGCCCGCGTAGCGCTCATCATCGCCCGCAATATCGACATCAAGCGCGCCGTGGTCGTCGCCGACGAGCGCGAAACCAACCAGCGCAAGCTCCTCAACTTTGGACACAGCGCCGGACATGCCGTTGAGGCCTGCGAGCACTTTGAGCTCGGACACGGCAACTGCGTGTCGATCGGCATGGGCATCATCACGCGCGCCGCGGCCCTGCACGGCGTTTGCGATGCTGCACTGCCCGGTCGTATTGAGGAACTCTGCGCCCGCCATGGCCTCAAGACCCGCTGCGACCTAGATGCCGATGCCATCTTTGCCGAGGCGCTCCACGACAAGAAGCGCGCGGGCGACACCATCGACCTGGTGATTCCGCACGGCATTGGCCGCTGCAGCATCGACCGCACGCCGCTTTCCACTTTCCACGATTTAATTGCCGAGGGCCTCGGCCAGAAGGGAGACGCATCCGCATGCTAGCCCGCATCACCCCGTCCCCGCTTAAGGGCACCGTTCCTGCCATCGCGTCCAAGTCGATGGCGCATCGCCTGATCATCTGCGCTGCACTTGCCAACGGCGAGACACACGTCACCTGCAACACCACCTGCGCCGACATCGAGGCCACGGTGCGTTGCCTTACGGCCCTGGGCGCTCACATCGAGACCGTCGAGGACGGCTTCCAGGTCCACCCCACCATGAAGAGTATTGAGTTTGGCCTGCTCAAAGCACTTGCCGGCGGCACGCTCGACTGCGGCGAGAGTGGCTCCACGCTGCGCTTTATGTTGCCCGTCGCCTGCGCGCTGGGCGCAGAAGCAACTTTTGTGGGCCAGGGACGCTTAGGCGCCCGCCCGCTGTCCCCGCTCTCGGACGAGATTATCGCCGCCGGCTGCGACCTGCAGGGCTTGGGCGGTTTTCCGCTCAAGACGAGCGGACGCATGCGCCCGGGCACCTTTGTGCTGCCGGGCAACGTAAGCTCGCAGTATATCTCCGGCCTGCTGTTGGCAGCCCCGTTGCTCGCCCAGCCCTCCTGCGTGCAGGTGACCGGCCTCATTGAGAGCCGCCCCTACATCAACCTGACGATCCAGGCCATGAAGGCCTTTGGCGTCGAGGTCAACGTCGAGCGTATTCCCGCTAGGGACGGCCAGCCCGAAGTCACAAACTTCCGCGTGAGCAGTGGCTCGTATCGCACGCCCGGCAGCGTTGCTGTCGAAGGCGACTGGTCCAACGCTGCCTTTTGGCTGTGTGCCGGCGCCATCGGTACCGACCCCATCACCGTCGAGGGCGTGTCGCTGAGCTCTGCACAGGGCGACCGCAACGTGCTCGCCGCGCTTTCGCGCTTTGGGGCCCGCATCGTGCGCTCAACCAACGCCGCCACCGTGCAGTCCGACAAACTCGCCGGCTTTGAGATGAGCGCCCACGACATTCCCGACCTCGTGCCCGTTATCTCGGCCGTGGCCTCACTGGCACAGGGCCGCACCTTTATCCGCGATTGCGCCCGTCTGCGCATCAAGGAATCCGACCGTCTGGCCACCACCACCCGCGAGCTCACCGCGCTGGGCGCGCAGGTGCGCATTGC
Organism: Collinsella sp. AF38-3AC; assembly: GCF_003474365.1. NCBI lineage: Bacteria > Bacillati > Actinomycetota > Coriobacteriia > Coriobacteriales > Coriobacteriaceae > Collinsella > Collinsella sp. AF38-3AC. The sequence continues at coordinate 7,510 of NZ_QROM01000018.1, read as the reverse complement.
CGGCGATGACCTCATCATCAAGGGCGTCGATGCCTTCACCGGCGGCGAGGTCGATTCGCACAACGACCACCGCATCGCCATGATGGCCGCCATCGCCGCGAGCCGCGCCACCGGCGAGGTCGTGATCCACGGCGCCGAGGCCGTCAACAAGTCCTATCCCGATTTCTTTGACCACTACCGCCTGCTGGGCGGCAAGGTCACGCTCGAGGAGGAATAGCATGTCCTCGACCTTTGGCAACGTCTTGCATCTGAGCATTTTCGGCCAGTCGCACTCCCCCGCCATCGGCTGCTCGCTCGATGGCATTCCGGCAGGTATCGCCGTTGACCAGGAGCAGCTGCAAGCGTTTTTGGACCGTCGCGCCCCCGGCCGCGATGAGACCGCGACCAAGCGCCGCGAGGCCGACGCCGCGCACATTATCGCCGGCGTGGTCGATGGGCACACCACCGGTGCGCCTATCGCCGCGATCATCGAGAACACCAACACGCGCTCCAAAGACTACTCCGAGCTGCGCCGTAAGCCCCGCCCGGGCCATGCGGATTTCCCCGCGCGCGTGAAGTACCACAACATGCACGACGTCGCCGGCGGCGGACACTTCTCCGGCCGCTTGACGGCGCCCCTGTGCATCGCCGGCGGCATCGCGCTGCAAGCGCTCGAAGCCCGCGGCATCAAGGTGATGGCGCACGTGGCCCAGATCGGCGGCATCTCCGACCTGCCCATGGACGACATGGTCTATCGCGAGTCCGACCGCAAGGCGATTCTTTCGAACGACCTGCCGTGCATCGACGCGGCGGCTGCCGGCCGCATGCGCGAGGAGATTCTGGCCGCGCGCGATGAGCTCGACAGCATCGGCGGCATCGTGGAGTGCGGCATCTACGGCCTGCCCGCGGGCATCGGCGACCCCATGTTCGACGGTATCGAGAACCGCATCGCGCAGATCGCCTTTGGCATTCCCGCCGTTAAGGGCGTGGAGTTTGGCATGGGCTTTGCCGTCGCCGCCATGCGTGGCAGCGAGAACAACGACCTGTATCGCATCGATGCCGAGACCGGCGAGATCGAGGTTGAGTCCAACAACGCCGGCGGCATCCTGGGTGGCATTTCGACTGGCGCGCCCGTCATGTGGCGTATGGCCGTAAAGCCGACGCCCTCCATCGGCCGCGAGCAGCAGACGGTGGACATGGACGCCATGGAAAATGCCGAGCTCTCGGTCCACGGCCGCCACGATCCCTGCATCGTCCCCCGAGCTGTCCCCGTAGCCGAGGCAGCCGCCGCCCTTGCCATCTGGGACGCGCTCCTAGAAGACGCCGCCCAGCGCTAACCCGCCCACCCCAAGGGTAGTTAATTTGGGACGGGGCTTTTTTAGCTACCCCATGTGCCAGTTGATATTTGCCCTAGCACCCATCGATTCGTCGACAGCCAAAGGGTAGCTAAAAAAGCCCCGTCCCAAATTAACTACCCCAGGCAACGATTTACGAAAGGGGCCTCCATGGACCTTGCCGACATCCGCCAGGCCATCGATGGCATCGACACCACGCTTCTCAGCAGCTTTGTCGAACGCATGGACATTGCCACCGAAGTCGCCAAATCAAAAATCGAGATGGGCAAGGCCGTCTTCGACCCCGCCCGCGAGCGCTCCAAGCTCAACAACCTCGCCAGCCGCGCACCCGAGCGCTACGAGGCCCAGACCATCACCCTGTTCCGCCTCCTCATGAGCATGAGCAAGGCCGAGCAGCAGCGCTACATCAACGAGCTCAAGGGCATCACGGTGTCGCAAAAGGCCCATGCCACTGCCGAGGCCTTCGACACGCCCTTCCCTCAAACGGCCTCCGTCGCCTGCCAGGGCGTCGAGGGCGCCTACAGCCAGATAGCCGCGTGCAAGCTCTTCGACGTGCCCGAGATCGCCTTCTTTGAGACCTTTGAGGGCGTCATGCGCGCCGTGCGCGACGGCTTTTGCGAGTTTGGCGTGCTGCCCATCGAAAACTCCACCGCAGGCTCGGTCAACGCCGTCTACGACTTGCTCGCCCAATTCGATTTCCATATCGTGCGCTCGCTGCGCCTCAAGATCGATCACAACCTGCTCGTCAAACCCGGCACCAAACTCGCCGACGTGCGCGAGGTCTACAGCCACGGCCAAGCCATTGCCCAGTGCGCCGGCTTTATCGAGGGCCACGGCCTGCATGCCACCAAGTACCCCAACACCGCCATGTCGGCCGAGATGGTCGCCAACTCCAAGCGCACCGACGTCGCCGCCATCGCCTCGCGCAGCTGTGCCGCGCTGTATGGCCTCGAGGTACTGGAGCCCAACATCCAGGACTCGGACAACAACTACACACGCTTCGTCGTCATCAGTCGCGAACCGCGCGTCTATCCCGGTGCCAACCGCACCTCGCTCATGATCACTACGGCCAACGAGCCGGGCGCCCTCTACCGCGTGCTTGAGCGATTCTACGCGCTCAACATCAACCTCATCAAGCTCGAGAGCCGTCCCATCCCCGGTCGTGACTTTGAGTTTATGTTCTACTTTGACCTGGACTGCCCCTTTGGCAGCAAGGCCCTCGACGACTTGCTCGATTCGATCGACGACGTGTGCGAGAGCTTCACCTACTTTGGCAGCTACACGGAGGTGCTCTAGATGACCGATACCGCCGCAACCCGCCCCTACGGCGTCCTGGGCCGTGTGCTGGGCCACAGCTACACCCCGACCATCTACAAGGAGCTCGCAGGCCTGGAGTACGTGCGTTTTGAGCGCGAGCCCGAGGACCTCCAGGCCTTTATGACCGGCGACGAATGGGAGGGCACCAACGTGACCATCCCCTACAAGCGCGCCGTCATGGAATACCTGGACGAGTTGAGTCCGCTCGCCGAGCGCATGGGCAACGTCAACACCATCACGCGCCTGCCCGACGGCCGCCTGCGCGGCGACAACACCGACTACTTTGGTTTTCAGTGCCTGGTCGAGGAGCTAGGCGTAGAGGTTGCCGGTAAGAAGGTCCTCGTGCTCGGCGCCACCGGCGGCGCAGGCACCACGGCCAGTGTGGTGCTCGACGACCTGGGCGCCATCGTCGTACCCGTGGGTCGCACGAGCGAGGTCAATTACGACAACATCGCGCAGCAATCCGATGCCGCGCTGCTCGTCAACTGCACGCCCGCCGGCATGTCCCCCCACTGCCCCGACGCTCCCTGCACACTCGAAGGACTCGATGCGCTCGAGGGCGTCATCGACATTGTCTACAACCCCGCCCGTACGGGTCTGATGCTCGAGGCCGAGCGCCGATGCATCCCCTGCATCGGCGGCCTACTCATGCTTGTTGCCCAGGCGGCACAGGCTGTCGAGCGCTACACCGGCCAGGTTACGCCGCGCGAGCGCATCCTGGATGTGACGGAGCGTCTGTCCCGCCGCGAGCAGAACATCGCGCTGATTGGCATGCCGGGTTCGGGCAAGACCCGCGTGGGCGAGCAGATCGCCCAGCTCACGGGCCGCGAGCACATCGACTTGGACACCGCGCTTGAGGAGCGCCTGGGGATGCCCTGCGCCGACTTTATCGTCGAGCGCGGCGAGGCAGCCTTCCGCGAGCAGGAGACGGCGGAGCTGGCCGACATCTCCAAGCGCAGCGGCTTGGTGCTTTCCACGGGCGGCGGCGTGATCACACGCGACGAGAACTACCCGCTGCTGCACCAGAACAGCCAGATTGTGATGCTCAACCGCAAGCTCGAAGAGCTCGCCCATAAGGGTCGCCCCATCACCGCCCGCGATGGCATCGATAAGCTCGCCGAGCAGCGCATGCCGCGCTACCGCGCCTGGGCCGCCTACATCATCGACTCACGCGACTGCGCCGCCAACACCGCCCGCGCCGTCCTCGACACCCTCCCACCCGCTCTCTAACAAAAACCACCACAAAGGGGACAGGCACCTTTGTGGTGGTTTTTCATTCCGCCTTGCCAAATCGACCAACTACAAAGGAAGCAGCCATGAAAGCACTCGTCATCAACGGCCCCAACCTCAACATGCTCGGCATTCGCGAGCCGGGCATCTACGGCAGCGACAACTACGACCGCCTGGTCCAGATCTGCCAGGAGGCAGGCGCCGCGCAGGGCTTTGACGAGGTCGAGGTCTTCCAGTCCAACCACGAGGGCAGCATCGTCGACAAGATCCAAGAGGCCTATGGCAAGGTCGACGGCATCGTCATCAACCCGGCTGCCTACACGCATACGAGCGTGGCGATCCTCGATGCCCTCAAGGCCGTCGCCATCCCCGCCGTTGAGGTCCACATCAGCGCCGTCGAAACGCGCGAGGACTTCCGCCAGGTGAGCTACGCCCGCCTGGCCTGCTTCGTCACCATCACCGGCGAAGGCCTCCAGGGCTACGCCCACGCGCTGGAGCTGCTGAGGGAGCGTCTCGAAAAGTAGCCTCGCGAGCAAATCCATCAACGCGATTAACACGCTAATAATGCCAGTGCCGCCAGCAGCAACCTCGCTACTGGCGGCACTTTATTACTGGCATATAATCATTGCAGTCACACAACGTCTGGAGACGCGCATGTTAATCATCCATCTGGGAGATTACCCCGGTTCCATCTACGATACCGAGACCTATTTTAGGAACTCATACTTGGACTCATGGTTCGAAGACCCTATGGCCGCACAGATCATTAAAAGCGTGGACGGATCAGAGCTCATCGGCCCCCACAACATCGTAAGCAAGCAGCTGGGCTCGATCACCCCACTCGAACTGTCCGGCGGCGTCAAGACGCTGCTGCTGGTACGCAATCTCCCAAATATGGTGTTCAATGCATCTACCTGCGGAGACAACTGTGCCCGCTGGCTGCTCAAGATCGGCAAAGAGCAGGATGTGCTGGTGACCCTTTACCACATCATGAAATTCCCCTGGAAGAACTTTGAAATCCGCATCAATAATGATGGCCGCATCGTCAGGAACATGCAGGAGTTCGTCGGTGCTACAAATGACTTTTTGGATGTTGATGAGTAATGAAGGGAACGCATACCGTTGTCGTAGAGCGGGCAAAGGTCAAATACACACTCACGTTTAAGCGCAATATTTCCTTTATACGCGGCAACAGCGGCACGGGCAAAACGACGCTCATCTCGATGATTCGCGACTACAACGACCGAGGACAGGAAAGCGGCGTTACACTCAGCTGCGACGTGCCTTGCGAAACGCTTTCCGGCAGACGTTGGGAGCGCGAGCTGTCGATCATCGAAGATTCAATCGTCTTTCTAGATGAGGGTAACGAGTTTATCTACTCAAAGGACTTCGCCAAAGCCGTCAGCGGATCGTCCAACTATTTTGTTCTGATATCTCGCCGTGATGCCAATGAACTCCCCTACAGCGTCGACGAAATCCTAAAACTGGTCAACACGACGAGCAAAGTAATTAACGGCCGTAAAAGCGACAAGCGTTTTTACTCGGTGACCAAACCGCTTTATACCCACACGGCAAACATGCTGTATCAGGACCTTAACGTAGGTTTCGACAATCCCGATGCCGTGATTGTCGAGGATAGCAAGTCTGGCTATCAATTTTACGGCGCCCTTTGCAACCGACTGGGAATCCCCTGCTACACCGCTACCGGCGTAGCAAACCTAAAACGAACGATTCACGAATGTCCCGAGCAAAACATCCTTGCCATAGGAGACGGCGCAGCGTTTGGTCCATACATCGAAAAGGTGCTGGGGCAGCGCGTTTACAAAAAAGTTCGCTTGTTCCTCCCGGAATCATTTGAGTGGACACTTTTGCGATCTGGCCTCATCCCCAACAACGACATTCCAAAAATCCTCAAGGACCCTTCGAGCTATATCGAAAGCCGCGACTACCTGAGCTGGGAGCGGTTCTTCACCGATGTGTTGGTCAAATACTCGGCAGACACTCGTTATGCTTACAAAAAGGCGAAGCTCAACGAGCAATACCTGAAGCCGCAAGCAATGGATGCAGTCGGGAGCGTCTTACCCGAGTGCCTACGGGCAGAATAGCGAGTCCTTAAGATCATTTGGAAACCAGGCTATGCCCATGCGCTGGAGCTGCTGAAAGTGCATCTGCTACACTAATCTATGGAGCAAATGAGTCAGTGGCGTTTGTCCCGAATCATTTGTAACTGTCCAATTGACACACAAAGGAGCATATCCATGTCCCAGTACGATTACCTCGTCGTCGGTGCCGGCCTTTCGGGCGCCGTCTTTGCCAACGCGGCCAAGCGCGCCGGCAAGTCGGTCCTGGTCATCGACCGCCGCGACCACATCGCCGGCAACATCTACACCGAGGACGTCGAGGGCATCCAGGTCCACCGCTACGGCGCGCACATATTCCACACCTCCATGAAGGACGTCTGGGACTACGTCAACCGCTTCGCCGAGTTCAACAACTACGTCAACTCGCCGGTCGCGAACTTCCACGGCAGCATGTACAACATGCCCTTCAACATGAACACCTTCGCCAAGATGTGGCCGGGCGTCGTCACGCCGGCAGACGCCAAGGCCAAGATCGCCGAGCAGGTGGCCGCCGAGAACATCGGCGAGCCCGCAAACCTGGAGGAGCAGGCGCTGTCGCTCGTGGGCCGCGACATCTTTGAGACGCTCGTGAAGGGCTACACTGAGAAGCAGTGGGGCCGCGACTGCCGCGACCTGCCCGCGAGCATCATCAAGCGACTCCCCTGCCGCTTCACCTACGACAACAACTACTTCAACGACCGCTACCAGGGCATCCCCATGGGCGGCTACACCAAGATGGTCGCCAACATGCTCGAGGGCGTCGAGGTGCGCTGCGGCGTGGAGTACAAGGAGCTGGTCGCCGCCGAGCCCGGCATCGCCGCCAGGACGATCTACTGCGGCCCTATCGACGCGTTCTACGACTTCAAGCTGGGCACGCTCGAGTACCGCAGCCTGCGCTTCGAGACCGAGACGCTCGACGAGGCCGACCACCAGGGCGTGGCCGTGGTCAACTACACCGAGCGCGAGGTCCCCTACACGCGCATCATCGAGCACAAGCATTTTGAGTTCGGCACGCAGGACAAGACCGTCATCACACGTGAGTACCCGGCCGACTGGAAGCCCGGCGACGAGCCCTACTACCCCATCAACGACGCCAAGAACGAGGCCCTCTACAAGCAGTACGAGGAGCTGGCGGCGCAGGAAGGCGACGTGATCTTTGCCGGACGCCTGGGCGGCTACAAGTACTACGACATGGACAAGGCCATCGCCGCGGCATTTGAGCTGGTGCGAAACGAGCTCGGTATGGAGCCGACGGAGGAGTAGACAAAGCGGGTTATCGCAAACAAGAGCAAATCGAACAGGGCGATTCACGGCATGTTACCGTGAATCGCCCTTAATCGTTGTACATTTAATCTCGAATACTTAATCTGGAGCTCCGGAGCTCTAATACCTCGATAGAATCTCATCCCTGCTTCGTTTATATAGCTTTATAAATAGTTATATAGCTATATAAAACTTTCTGACAGTCTAGGAAACGGGTGATGGATTCGCTACGTCGAGCTGCGGAAA
>NZ_QROM01000017.1:0-42198 GCF_003474365.1 Collinsella sp. AF38-3AC | reverse complement strand
CCCTGGTGTTACTTTTCAGAACACTCCGCAGGACGGAGGAAGCCCCGCAGCGCGTAGCGCGCAGCGGGGCTTCCGACATGTCCGAGGACGTTCTGAAAAGTAACACCAGGGCGGGCCCGGACAATAACAACCGACTACAGGTCGATGTGCGATTCCTTGATCGGGAACGGCTCGGCGAAGTGGCACGCGCAGCAGTGACCCGGGGCAACTTCCTTAAACTCAGGAAGCTTCTCGGAGCAGATGCCCTGCGCGATCGGGCAGCGCGTGTGGAAACGACAGCCGGTCGGCGGATCCAGCGGCGACGGCGGATCGCCAGCGAGAATGATGCGCTTGCGGGTCTTCTGGATATCCGGATCGGGCACCGGCACAGCAGACAGCAGCGACTGCGTGTACGGGTGGTGCGGCTCACTGTAGAGCGTCTTCCAGTCCGAAACCTCGACCATCTTGCCCAGATACATAACGGCAACGCGATCAGAAATGTGCTGCACGACAGAGAGGTCGTGAGCAATGAAGAGATAAGCCGTACCGAACTTGTCCTGGAGCTCCTTGAGAAGGTTCAGAACCTGGGCCTGAATGGATACGTCAAGTGCAGAGACGGGCTCGTCGCAGATGATCAGCTTGGGCTTCAGAGCGAACGCGCGGGCGATGCCGACACGCTGGCGCTGGCCGCCCGAGAACTCGTGCGGATAGCGGTTAATGTGCTCGGGGTTCAGACCGACGACGTCCAGCAGCTCGCGGACGCGCTCGATACGCTCTTCCTTGGTACCCACGCCATGAATGGTCATGGGCTCAGAAACAATCTCGCCGATGGTCATGCGAGGGTTGAGCGAAGCATAGGGGTCCTGGAAGATGAACTGCATCTCGCGACGCATATCCTTGATCTCGTGCTTGCTCATCTCGGCAACGTCTTTGCCCTGGAAGAACACTTTGCCTGCCGTCGGCTTGGTCAGGCGCATGATGGTGCGGCCCGTGGTGGACTTACCGCAACCAGACTCGCCGACCAGGCCAAAGGTCTCGCCCGGATAAATCTCGAAGGAAATGTCATTCACAGCAGAGACGACACGCTTGGAGAAGCGCTTGGCGAACATGCCGGACTCAGCGGGGAACTCCTTAGAGAGATGCTCGACCTTAAGCAGCGGAGTACGCTCGTTGGTATCTGCCATTACGCCTCGCCTCCCTTCTTGGAATCCTTGCGGGTACGGGACGTCTCAGGAGCGTTCTTGAGGAACTCGGGGTCACCGGAGTAGTGGCACGCAGAGTAATGACCAGACTCGGTAACAACGCGCTCGGGGCGCTGCTTGAGGCACTTGTCCGTCGCATAGGGGCAACGAGGCGAGAACACGCAACCCTCGGGCAGGTTCATGAGCGAGGGCGGGTTGCCGTGAATCGGCGTAAGCGGCTTCTTCTCATCGATAGCCTGCTCCGGGATGGAGCGGATAAGACCCCAGGTGTAGGGATGGCGGCTCTCGTAGAAGATTTCCTCAGCAGTACCGAACTCGACGGGACGACCGGCGTACATAACCATAATCTTATCGGCCATATCGGCGACAACACCCAGGTCATGGGTAATCATGATAATGGCGTTGCCGTTCTTCTCCTGCATCTCCTGCATGAGCTCGATAATCTGAGCCTGAATGGTAACGTCCAGAGCAGTCGTGGGCTCGTCGGCAATCAGAATATCGGGATCGCAGGCAAGAGCCATAGCGATCATGACACGCTGACGCATGCCGCCGGAGAACTGGTGCGGATACTCGTTGACGCGCTTCTCGGGCTCGGGGATACCAACGAGGTCCAAAAGCTCGGTGGCGCGCTTGAGCGCCTCCTGCTTGGAGTAGCCACGGTGCAGACGAAGGCCCTCGCCCACCTGCTTACCGATCTTATAGACCGGGTTAAGGGAGGTCATAGGATCCTGGAAGATCATCGCGATATCGTTACCGCGAATGTGTTGCATCTCTTCCTCGGTCATCTCGAGGATGGAACGACCGCGATAGCGAACGTCACCGCCCTCAATCTTTCCCGGAGGCATCGAGATAAGGCCCATGATGGTCATGGCGGTCACGGACTTACCAGAGCCGGACTCACCGACGACACCCAGGGTCTCACCGCGATCGAGCGTGTAGGACACACCATCGACGGCGCGAACGACGCCATCCTCGGTGTGGAAATACATCTTAAGGTCATCGACCTCGAGCAGATGCTGGCCCTCGGGAACCGGCTGGTCCTTCAGGTCCACATAGTTCTTGTTCTTCTTCATCCTTATGCGTCCTTCATCTTGACGTCGAGGGCGTCGCGCAGACCGTCACCAAGTAGAGTGAAGGCGAGCACCGTCGAGAGAATTGCCAGACCGGGCATGATCATCATCCAGGGAGCAGTCAGAAGATACTGCTGACCGTCCTGAATCATGGAGCCCCACGAAGGCGTAGGCGGGATAACGCCCATGCCAAGGAAGGACAAAGCGGACTCGGTCAGAATAGCGCCACCAATGTTCATGGTCGCGTAGACCACGATAGAAGCAACGGAGTTCGGGAAGATATGGCGCATAACGATACGGGCATCGGATGCACCCATAGCGCGAGCGGCGTCAACATAGTCGTTCTCTTTGACCGTCAGGATCGCGGATCGGAAGACGCGCGCAATCGAAGGCCAGCCGAGAATACCGATGGCGATAAAGACGTTCTGAAGACCACGGCCGATAACGGCGATCATGGCGACAACGAATAGGACGTACGGGAACGCCAGGAAGATGTCCGCGCAGCGCATGATGATCGTATCCCAGATGCCACCATAGAAACCGGCGAGGGCGCCCATGACCAGACCGATCACCGTGGAGATGGCGGTGGCCATAATACCGACGGAAAGCGAAACGCGTGCACCGTAGATAACACGGACGAGAATGTCACGACCAAGGGAGTCGGTGCCAAACGGGTGCTCGGCACACGGAGCCAACAGCGAAGTCTCGGCCATGGTAGTCGAGTCGGAGGCCGTCGGCGAACCGAGCCAGGGCTTAGCCCACAAATCGGCGGTCAGGGCAACCACAACAACGATGATGATCCAGCAGACACCGATAACGGCGAGCTTGTTCTTACGAAGACGCTTGAAAGCGTCGCCCCACAGCGTGCGGGACTTGGCGGGAGCAGATGCGGCCTTGGTGGCGGTAGCCTGCCCCTGAGACTGAGAATCAGTTTCCTGCATGAAACGTACCTCCCTTAAGCCTTATCCGACGGACCGCCAAGGCGGATGCGCGGGTCGAGGAATGCATAGCTAATGTCGACGAGCAGGTTGATCACCATAACGACGACAACGATGAGCGTAACGCCGCCCATAACGATGGGCCAGTCGCGCATGCTGATGGCGCGGTAGACCTCATAGCCAATACCGGGCCAGTTAAAGACCGTCTCGGTCAGGATGGCGCCCGAAAGCATGGCGCCGAAGTCGACACCAATATAGGTAACGACGGGGATGAGTGCATTCTTAAGCGCATGCTTGATGATGATCGCACGATTGGAGAGACCCTTGGCCTTTGCTGTGCGGATGTAATCCTGGTTCATGACGTCGAGCAGCTGCGAGCGCATGATGCGGGCAGCATAGGCGGTCGAAACCGAAGCCAGCGTAATGGTCGGAAGCACATAGTGCATCCAATCCTGATACTGAGAGCTGGAACCACCAGCACCCGAGATCGGCATGGAGAACGCGCCGCCGGTGGCATCCTTGAGGATGACACCAAAGAACAGCTGCAACAACATACCGAGCCAGAAGGCAGGAACGGCAACGAGGATCGACGTGGTCAGCGTTACCAAAATATCCCAGAAGGAGTAACGCTTTACTGCCGAAATGATACCCGCACCGATACCCATGATTGCCTCGAGCACGATGGCGCACGCGGCAAGTTTGACCGTATACGGATACTTCTGGGCAAAGATTTCCGTAACCGGCAGCTTGCGCTGATACGAATTGCCCAGATCGCCATGAAGCAGGCCGTTCATGTAATACAAGTAACGGTCCACGAGCGACGTTTGAACGGGGTCGCCGTTCTCGTCAAGAATCGCGTTGCCATCCTCGTCCGACTGGACCAGGTGATAGCGAACGCGAAGCTGAAGCTCCACCTCGGGGGACAGAGCCTTGTCTCCACCGATCAGCTTGATCGGATCTCCCGGCACGATATTCTGGAGGGCGAACAGAATCAGCGTGACGCCCAAAAACACCGGGATGAACTGAAGCACACGTTTAACGATGTACTTACCCATACCACTCCCCTATCTAGGGATTAACCTAAATGGGATGCCGATCGCCAGACCGGCATCCCAAAATTACCATCAGCCAGTTTACCCCAGGTTAGGGGGAACTGTATGTTTCCCATGAGGTCTACGTAAATACTTGACCCTCACGGAAGCTGCAACTCTTAGGCGAGCTCAGCGGTACCCAGATCGGCGTGCTTCTGCGGATCAACATAGAGGTGCTTGATGCGATCGGAGCCGGCGATGGTGTGCGTGTAGAACATCACCGGGATGACCGGGCAGTCGGCAGCGACCATAGCGTCGGCCTCCTGCATCTTGGCGATACGCTCATCGTCGTCAACCGTGGTACGAGCCTCGTCAACCTTAGCGTCGAACTCGGGGTTGCTGTAACCGGAACGGTTGTCGCCGCCGAGGGAGTCGGAGTGGAACAGCGGGTACAGGAAGTTGTCCATAATCGGGTAGTCGGCGATCCAGCCCAGACGACCAAACTGATAGTTGAAGTTCTGATACTGCTCGAGCAGGGCAGACCACTCAGGGGTATCGGAAGTAGCGGTAACGCCCACCTTGGCGAGGTCACCGATGATGGACTCCATGATCTCCTTATGGCCACCATCCTGGTTGTAGGACAGGGTCACGTTGATGCCGCGGTCGCCGTTGGCGCCGGCTGGAGCAACCTTGTCGAGGTACTCGTTGGCCTTATCAACGTTGTACTCGCAGAACTCCCATGCGCCCTCCTTGTAGCCGGCGATTCCCGGAGGAACGATGCCGTCGGCGGGGGTACGGGTGCCCTTGAAGATGGTCTTGCAGATGGCCTCACGGTTGATGGCCAGGGAGATGCCCCTACGCAGGTCAGCGTTGTTGAACGGCTCGGCCGTGTTGTTGCAGGTCAGGTAGTACGTGGAAGGCTCGGCGCCGAGCAGCATGCGCTCGCCGTCACCCATGGTGTAGCCGTCCTTGGACACGCCGCGATCCTTCTTGGCGGCGTCGATCTGAGCAACGGGAACGTCGCAGACATCGAGGTTACCGGCCTGGAACTCCTTGTAAGCGGTCTCCATGTCCTTGATGACCTGGAAGTGGATGCCATCGATCTTGGCCTTGTCGCCATAGTAATCGTCGAACTTCTTGAGGTTGATCTCCTGACCATCCTCCCACTTGCCGTCCATCATGAACGGGCCGTTACCGATCGGGGCGAGGTAGAAGCTCTTGACATCGGACTCGGCGCACTCGGGAACCGGGGCCAGAGCCGGGTGAGATGCGACGAAGGGGAAGTCGGCGTAAGCGGAAGACAGCTTGACGACGAGGGTCTCATCGTCGGGGCAAGTAACACCACTGAGCTCAGTAGCGTTACCGGCAAGCAGATCGTCATAGCCCTCGACCATGGAAAGGTGATAGGAGACCTCGGAAGGACCATACTCGGTAGCGATGGCCGACTTGGTGTTGACCAGACGCTCCCAACCGAGCTTGAAGGACTTGGAGGTAACGTCGTCACCGTTGTGGAACTTGGCCTTCTTGATCTTGAAGGTGAACTCGGTGGCGTCATCGTTGGCCTCGAAGGACTCGCAAGCCAGCGGGACAATCTCGCCCTTCTCGTTGTCGTAGGTGGTCAGAGCATCGAACAGCTGGTAGTTGACCTGAGTGCCCTGATCCTCCTGGACGTTGTAGGGGTCGATGCAAACCGGGTTGTTAATGTAGAAGTTCAGCGTCGAACCGGACTCAGAACCGGAAGCGTCGCCGCCCTTCTTGCCGCATGCGGCAAGAAAAGCCATGGAGCTCGCAGCGAGGGTGCCGCCGACAAAGGCGCGACGACCCATAACGGGCTGGTGGAACATAGAATCAGCCATGCCATCCTCCTTATGAGATAGGACAAAGTGAATTCGATTGGGCAACGTCGAGACAACCCGATCGAACCATTCAAACGCGGTCCGCCGTTATGGCTGGTTATGCAATGCGGGCCAACGTTTGCAATACAGTAGCGCATTTTATGCACAATTTGGCGCTGATTCCGGTTAACGGTCGAGAATTTCTTTAGTTAGGCGAAGTATGTGGGGATATTTTGACCCTGTTACAAACTTGTAAACAAAAAGGGTCCCGCACTTGCGGAACCCTTTTCAAGCGTATATGCAACTCGAGCTTAGTAGCCCACGATGCCCTGGGGGAAGAAGAACATGCACAGCACGACGCACACGGCAAACACGACAGCCATGATAACGGTCAGGCGGTCCAGGTTCTGCTCCATAACGCCCGTGGCAGAGGTGGAATTATACAGAGAGCTGGCGATCATATCCGAAACACCGGTGCCCTTACCGGAGTGCATCAGAACGAGAATCGTCAGCGCCACGGCAGACACAGCCCAAACGACAAACAGAAGAATCTGGAACGGACCCATAGATAAGCTCCTTAATAGAACAATTCGAACTTCAGTACTGTACCACAACCTCAAGCACTCCCCCATCTGCCATTTGGGGACGGGGTAGAAATAGCGCAAAAGGGGGTTGCCCGGACGTGGACAACCCCCCTTACAAGAAAACGTTAGTTGTTTTCTTTAGGCCTCGGTGGCGAGCACGCGACCCGTCATCTCGGCGGAAGGCTCGAGACCAGCAATGGTGAGCATGGTCGGAGCGATATCGGAGAGACGACCGTCCTCGATACCGGTAAGCTTGGCCTTCTCATCAACGATGATGAACGGCACACGGTTGGTGGTGTGAGCCGTAAACGGATGCTTAGAACCGTCGGTAGCGACGTCAAACATGTGGTCGGCGTTGCCATGGTCGGCGGTGATCAGCGCAAAGCCGCCCTTGGCGAGAATCGCCGGGACAACCTTGGAGAGAGCCTCGTCAACGGCCTCGACAGCCTTGACGGCAGCATCGAACACGCCGGTGTGACCAACCATGTCGCAGTTCGCGAAGTTCACGATGTAGAAGTCAGCGCGACCCTCGTTAATAGCGGAGACGAGCTTCTCAGTAACCTCGGGAGCGCTCATCTCGGGCTGCAGATCGTAGGTAGCAACCTTGGGGGAAGCGACGAGCACGCGCTCCTCGCCCTCCTTGGGCTCCTCGATGCCACCGTTGAGGAAGAACGTCACGTGGGCGTACTTCTCGGTCTCGGCGGTGTGCAGCTGCTTCAGGCCATTGGCTGCGATGACGTCGGCCATGACGTTCTCGGGGAACGTCTTGGGGAAGGCGACCTCAACGTCAAACGTCGGATCGTACTCGGTCATCGTCACAAAGTGCGAAAGCTTGATCTGCTCACGCTCAAAGCCGTCGAACTCCTTGTCCGTGAAAACGCGGGTCATCTGGCGGGCGCGGTCGGGACGGAAGTTGAAGAAGATGGCCGCGTCGCCCTCGTGGATGCCCTCGTTGTGGGCAGCGAAGGGCTCGACGAACTCGTCGCCGCGCGGGTCCTTCTCGTAGTAGGCCTTGATACCGGCAACGGGGTCGGTATCGGCATCGGACGCGTTGACCATGACGTCGTAGGCGCGCTGGATGCGCTCCCAACGATTATCGCGGTCCATGGCCCAATAACGGCCCGAGACGGTGGCAACGCGAGCGTCGCAACCGGTCTCCTCGGAGATCTTAGCCAGGAAGGCGCAGAACTCGCTCATGTAGCCGGCACCGGACTGCGGATCGACGTCGCGGCCATCCATAAAGGCGTGAACGCGAACGGTCTTGATCCCATGCTGGGCAGCCATCTTGACCAGAGCCTCGACGTGGTTCATGTGGGAGTGAACGCCGCCAGGGCTCATAAGGCCCATAAGGTGAAGGGTCTTGCCCTCGGCCTTGACATCGTCCATAGCCTTGACGAAAACCTCGTTCTTAGCGATGGAGCCATCCTTGATGGCGTTGTTGATGCGCGAAAGTTCCTGGAAGACGATGCGGCCGGCACCGATGTTGAGGTGGCCCACCTCGGAGTTGCCCATCTGGCCGTCGGGAAGGCCCACGTCCTCGCCCGAAGCGCCGAGCGTGGTGTGAGGATACTTCTCGTACAGGCTATCAAGGAAGGGCGTCTTGGCAGCGGCGACGGCGTTCTCGCCATCGGCCGGAGCCAGGCCACAGCCATCCATGATGATCAGGAGTGCAGGAAGGTGACGCTGTGCCATATGTCCTACTCGCCTGCCTTGACGACCATAGAGGCGAAGTCGGCAGCCTTGAGCGAAGCGCCGCCCACGAGGGCGCCGTCAACGTCGGGCTTGGCGACGAGCTCGGCGATGTTGCCGGGCTTGGCAGAGCCACCATAGAGAACGCGGATGCCGTTAGCGAGCTCCTCGCCGAACATCTCCTTGAGGGTCTCACGGATAGCGCCGCAGACCTCCTGAGCGTCCTCAGCGGTAGCGGTCTTGCCGGTGCCGATGGCCCAGATGGGCTCGTAAGCGACGACGACCTGCTTGGGGCAGGTGATCTCAAGACCAGCAAGGCCAGCCTTGACCTGGTTCACGACGTGCTCGACATAGGTGCCAGCCTCGCGGACCTCGAGGGACTCGCCGCAGCAGAAGACGGGAACAAGACCAGCGGCAACGAGAGCCTTGGCCTTCTTGTTCTGGTCCTCATCGGTCTCGTGGAAGTAGTCGCGACGCTCGGAGTGACCGATGATGCAGTAGGTGCAGCCAACGGACTTGAGCATATCGCAAGAGGACTCACCGGTGAAGGCACCCTTGGCCTCCCAGTACACGTTCTGTGCACCGAGGGCAATGGGGGCAGCCTGAATGCGGTCATGAACCGTGGTGATGTCGATGGTCGGAGGGCACACGAGCACCTCGACGCCAGCCGGAACCTCGGGCAGAGCCTGAGCCAGCTCGTCGGCGAGCTTGGCGGCCTCGGCGACGTCGTTGTTCATCTTCCAGTTACCAGCGATAAGAAGGGTGCGATTAGGCATCGAGAAGCGCCTCCACTCCGGGCAGGGCCTTACCCTCGACGAGCTCCATGGAAGCGCCACCACCGGTGGAGATCCAGCTCATCTTGTCGGCCAGGTTGAACTTGTTGACAGCTGCGACAGAGTCGCCGCCGCCGATGATCGAGGTGCAGTCGGCCTCGGCGACAGCTTCGGCGATAGCCTGAGTGCCGTGAGCGAAGTTGTCGAACTCGAAGACGCCCATGGGGCCATTCCAGAACACAGTCTTGGCGCCCTTGACGGCCTCGGCGTAGAGCTCCTCGGTCTTGGGACCGATGTCCATGCCCTCGCGGTCATCGGGGATAGCGTCGGAAGCGACAACCTCGGGGACAGCGTCCTCGCCAAAGTGATCGGCAACGCGGTTGTCGATGGGGAGCAGGATCTTGACGCCCTTCTCCTCGGCCTTCTTGAGCATCTCGCCAGCGCGCTCGACCCAGTCCTCTTCCTTGAGGGACTGACCGACGGTCAGGCCCTGAGCCAGGAAGAAGGTGTAGGCCATGCCGCCACCGATGATCAGGGTATCAGCGGAGTCGATGAGGTGATCGAGAACGCCAATCTTGGAGGAAACCTTGGAACCGCCGACGATAGCGACGAAGGGGCGCTCGGGCTCGGCGAAGATGCCGGTCAGCGTGTCGACCTCCTTCTCGAGCAGGAAGCCAGCGACTGCGGGCAGGTAAGCGGCGGGGCCCACAACGGAACCCTGGGCGCGGTGAGCGGTACCGAAGGCATCGAGGACGAAGACGTCGCCATAGGAAGCGAGGATCTTGGCGATCTCGGGATCGTTCTTCTTCTCACGCTTGTCAAAACGGACGTTCTCGAGAACGAGGACCTTGCCCGGCTCGACGGCGGCGACAGCCTCAGCAGCCTTCTCGCCGTAGGTGTCGGCGACAAAGGCAACGTCGAGACCAGAGAGCTCAGCAAGCTTCTTGGCGACGGGCTCGAGGGACAGCTCGGGCTGGAAGCCGGTGCCCTCGGGACGGCCGAGGTGGCTCATGAGGATGACGCGAGCATTGTGCTCAACGAGATAGTTGATGGTGGGCAGGGCAGCCTTGATGCGGGTGGTGTCGCCAACGACGCCATCCTTGATAGGCACGTTGAAGTCAACGCGGACGAGAACGCGCTTGCCGTCGACATCGATGTCGCGGACGGTCTTCTTGGTAAAGGCCATGTTTGCTTCTACCTTTCGTACGTGTCTGCCTTCCATTACGGCAGACGATTTCCTATAAAAAGGGCGCGACCTTAGGGTGTAAGCCCTATAAGGCCGCGCCCTTCTTTAGACGCTCAACGAGCTATTCGCTAAAAGCTAAATTAAGCAACGAACTTCTCGAAGTACTTGATGGTGCGGACCATCTGAGAGGTGTAAGAGTTCTCGTTGTCGTACCAAGAGGTGACCTGAACGAGGGTCTGGCCGTTGCCGAGGTCAGAGCACATGGTCTGAGTGGCGTCGAAGATGGAGCCGTGGGTCTCGCCGATGATGTCGGTGGAGACGATGTCGTCCTCGTTGTAACCGAAGGTCTCAGAGATGGTGGCAGCGTAGGCCTTCATAGCAGCGTTGACCTCGTCGACAGTGACCTTCTTGTCAACGACAGCGTAGAGGTTGGTGATGGAGCCGGTCGGCGTCGGGACGCGCTGAGCGGCACCGATGAGCTTACCGTTGAGCTCGGGGAGAACCAGGCCAATAGCCTTGGCAGCACCGGTGGAGTTGGGGACGATGTTGACGGCGCAGGCGCGGCTACGACGCTTGTTGCCCTTGCGCTGCGGGCCGTCGAGCGGCATCTGGTCGCCAGTCCAGGCGTGAATGGTGGTCATGATGCCGGACACGATGGGAGCGAAGTCGTTCAGACCCTTGGCCATCGGGGCGAGGCAGTTGGTGGTGCAGGAAGCAGCAGAGATGATGTTGTCCTCAGCGGTCAGCGTCTCGTGGTTGACGTTGTACACGATGGTGGGCAGATCGCTGCCAGCCGGAGCGGAGATGACGACCTTCTTGGCGCCAGCGTTGATGTGGGCCTGAGCCTTAGCCTTGCTGGTGTAGAAGCCGGTGCACTCGAGAACGACGTCGACGTCGAGGTCGCCCCAAGGCAGGTTGTTGGCGTCGGCCTCCTTGTAGATCTTGATCTCCTTGCCGTCAACGGTGATGGAATCCTCGCCAGCAACGACCTCGTGATCGCGAGCGTAGTTGCCCTGCGTGGAGTCGTACTTCAGCAGGTAAGCGAGCATGTCGGGAGAGGTGAGGTCGTTGATAGCGACGATCTCGGAGCCCTCATGACCGAACATCTGACGGAAGGCCAGACGACCGATGCGACCGAAGCCGTTAATAGCAACCTTTACTGCCATTGTGTCTCCTTTCGTAAGGCCCCCGCAAGCTACAGCGCCTGCCGTTGAGGCCCACAAACTAACCACTCGCCTAATATACCTTTTTTTGGACTTGAATTTCACGAGAATGGTCGAAATTGAAAATCAAATTTACGTTAAAACGTTTTAAAGAATAAAATAGCAGCTAAATCCGTATATAAGTCGATACTTTAAACTACCTGTTTGCTTCAATGAGCTTTTCAAGCCTCAAAACTCGATGGTAGAGGGCCGACTTCGACAAGGGAGGGTCAGCCATCTCCCCCAAATCACGCAGCGACAGATCGGGGTAGCGCTCGCGCAGGTCGCAAAAGACCGCCAATGCATCCGGAAGCTCATCGCGAAGGCCACGCTGCTCGAGCTCATCGATCAACGCAAGCTGATGTTGGGCAGCACCGGCGCTTCTGGTCTGGTTGGCGAGCTCGGCATTCACGCGACGGTTCACATCGTTCTTAACCAACTTGACCGCGCGCGCTTCCTCAATCTCGGCAACGCTGCGCTTGGCACCAATCAGCTTTAAAAGATGCTCGATCTCCTCGGCGCTCTTAATGTAGACAGCAAAGGATCCGCGCCGCGCGTTAACGCGCGCATGGACCCCGATCTGCTCCAATAGATCGCAGAGTCCCCGGGCATACTGCTCGCCCTGCACCGCGATCTCCAAATGAAAGTCGCCGCGGGGATCGGCCACGAAACCGCCAGCGATGAGCGCGCCACGGATGTAGGCAAGCCTGCAGCAGGGACGGGCAACGATGTGCCGGGGAACACCGGCGACGAGCCCTCCCCTGCGGTCGAGAATGCCCAGCAGCACCAGAGCCTTGTCCAGGTCGGGTTGATCGGGCAGGGTAATGAGATAGTTACGGACCTTATGCAAGACCGATTTACGAACGGTGAATTCCGTTTTGAGCTTAAGGATGCGATGCGTCAGTGTGATCATCGTGCGCGCGACGGCGCCCGTCTCGGTCGCGACCGTCAAACGATACCGCCCGGAGCCGGCCAGCGAAAGTGTACCGCTCACGCGCGTCAGGGCGGCAAGCGTCGACAAATCGCAGTATTCACATTCAGGTTCGCAGCGCGCGAGCTCGTCACGCACCTCCGCGGTAAACGACATGCAGGCCTATGCTTTCGTGTTCGCGCGCGACAGGTCGCGATGGGAAATGCTCACGTGATACTGGGCACCTTCCAAATAACGTGCCGTGGCCTCGGCGATGGCAACGCTGCGGTGTTGGCCGCCCGTGCAACCGATGGCAATAGAAAGCTGCGGCTTGCCCTCCGCGATATAGCCGGGCATGACCGTATCGAGCAGCTGCGTCCAAGCCTTCCAGAACTCCTGGGTCT
This sequence comes from Collinsella sp. AF38-3AC, assembly GCF_003474365.1. Taxonomy (NCBI): domain Bacteria; kingdom Bacillati; phylum Actinomycetota; class Coriobacteriia; order Coriobacteriales; family Coriobacteriaceae; genus Collinsella; species Collinsella sp. AF38-3AC. The sequence goes on along the minus strand of NZ_QROM01000017.1, from coordinate 29,395 downwards.
TAGGATGGTCCAGAACAAAGTCGGAGACTTTCTTATCGAGACCGGTCATGGTGCGCATCTCGGGATCGTAGAACGGATTGGGCAGGAAGCGAACGTCGATCATGATGTCCGCCTCGACGGGCATACCGTGCTTAAAGCCAAACGAGAACACGTGAACGTCCATGAGCTGCTGGTCGGACAACTCGGAGAACGCCATGCGCAATTTGTTGCGCAGGGCAGAGGTGCGCAGGCGGCTCGTGTCGATGATCATATCGGCTCGATCGCGCACACCCTGCAGCTGCAGGCGCTCGCGCTGAATCGCGTCGGCCGTAGTCTCCCCCGGCTTGGCAATGGGATGGCGGCGGCGGTTTTCGCTATAACGACGGATCAGCACCTCGTCAGAAGCCTCCAGGAACACGATGTCGCAGCTCATCTCGCGCTCTTCGAGCGCAGCGACCGCATCGAGTAACTCGTCAAACAGTCCCTGGCTACGCAAATCGCAGGTGACGGCAAGATGCCTGCCCACGCCCGTATTGATGCCGACGAGTTCGGCAAGCTGGGCGATCAGACGCGGAGGCAAGTTGTCGATGCAAAAGTAACCCATGTCCTCGAACACATGCATGGCCTGCGTTCGGCCCGATCCGGACATTCCGGTGATGATGACGATATCGGGGATGCGCTCCGAGCGCTCCGCCGCATCCATGGCATCTCCCTTTTGCATGTGCTGCCTCCTAAAAACAAGCGCGGGACCCAGCAACCCGGATCCCGCGCGGTCAATTGCCTATATTGAGTATACCGCCCCGAGCGGATACGAGGCCTGTCTTACGCCTCAAGCGCAGCCTTGAACCAACTCGTAATACTCGTGGGGTGCGTGATGGCGGTGCCGACGACAACGGCCCAGGCGCCAGCATCGATCGCGGCGCGAGCCTCCTCGGGCGTATGCACGCGACCCTCGCAAATGATGGGAAGGCCGGGGAATTCCTCGGTCGCCTGACGCAGGAGCGGCAGATCGGGGCCATCGGCCATGGTGCAGTCGATGGCGGCGACACCATGAGAGAGCGTGGTGGATACCAGGTCGAAGCCCATATCAACCGCACGGCGAATGTCCTCGATGGTGGCACAGTCCGCCATCAGGAGCACACCCTCCTCGTGCAGCGGGCGGAAGGTATCCTCGACCGTCTTGCCATCGGGGCGCGGACGATCGGTGGCGTCGATCGCCACGATATCGGCACCGGCAGCGACGCAGGCGCGGGCGTGACGCAACGTCGGCGTGATGTAGACGCCCTCATGCCCATCCTTCCACAGGCCGATGACGGGAACCTCACAGCGACCCTTAATGGCGGCAATGTCGGCAAGGCCCTGGCAGCGAATAGCGGCGGCTCCGCCGAGCTCGCAAGCGCGAGACATTTGCGCCATGGTCTCGGGCGTACGAAGCGGCTCGCCCATATACGCCTGAACGCTCACGACGAGCTTGCCCTTCAGGGATTGAATCAAAGGATCGACGGTCATAAGGCTGCAACCTTTCTCAGAACAGCCTCCCGAGGCGTGTTGTCTCGGGAGGCTCCTACAGCAGATACGTTTACTTCAACGAGGCGAGAAGATGCTCAGCGGCACCGATGAGCGGAGCATCGCCCTCCAGAGAACCGATGAGGATCGGCGTGTCCTGAAGCGGATCGAGCGCCTGGCTGGCATAGCCCTCGTGCACCGAATCCTTCCATGTCTGCGAACGCCAATCGGGACCTTGGTGAATCACGCCGCCCGAAAGCACGATGACCTCAGGGTCCAGGATGTTAGCGAGCGAGCCCAAGCTGGCACCCAGCGCAAAGCCGGCGTCATGGATGACCTCGGTCGCCTTTGCGTCGCCCGCACGGCACAGGTCGTTTACGTCGCGGCCGACCGAAGGACGGCTGGGGTCAACGCGACCAAAGCGCTCGTCATACATTCGACCAATGGAAGTGCCCGAAGCAACCGACTCCAGATGGCCAGAACGCCCGCAGGCGCAGGGAATGCCGGCGGCAGCCGAGCACTCGATGTGGCCCATATGGCCAGCAGCACCATGGAAGCCCTGCATCACGCGGCCGTTCTCGACATATGCGCCGCCGATGCCCGTACCGATGCCAAGACACAAGACGGAGAACTTGCCCTTGCCGACGCCCCAGTGGGCCTCGCCCAGAGCATGAGCCTGCACGTCGCCTACAACGGCAACGGGAAGACCGAGGTCCTCGCGCAGACGTGGCCCCAACTGAACGCCGGACCAGCCGGGCATGATCTCATTGGCATACGCGATGGCGCCCGTCTTGGGATCGACGACGCCGGCGGCACCGATACCGACGCCAAGAACCTCGACATCGGGATTCGCCTCGAGAGCAGCCTTGATGGACGCCTCGATACGCTGGAAGACGGCCTCGCCGCCCTCTTGGGCCTCGGTGGGAACCTCAGCTTCAAAGACCGGATGGGGCACGCCGCCATCAGCCGGATACTCCATAATGGCAGTCGCAATCTTGGTGCCGCCGATATCGACGGAGCAAACGTACTTGTTCTCCATGTCGCTCTCCTTCGGAGATTAAAACAACTACAGGAAATGAGGGCAGAATTATCGCCACAGGTTGATAAAGGTTTCCCAGGTGCCCGAGGTTGGGGCGAAAGTGGTCGGTCGTTGACCTAATGGGTCACGCCCGACCACTTGAGCCCCAAGATCGGGTGCCTGGGGAAGCTTTACAGCAGACCGTTGTCCTGGAGAACCTTCCTAATCGCCTCGACGTTCTCGCCGGTCATGGCCTTCACCGGGCGCGGCATGGTCGGGCTGTCGAAGATGCCCATGAGGTTCATAGCGGTCTTGAAGGCGCCGACGCCACCGGCATAGCCCTGGACGCCCGAGGTGACATCCCAGATGTGCGAAATCTCATTGAGGCGATCCTGCTCGGCCTTGACGGTAGCCCAGTCACCAGCCTGAGCGGCCTTCCACTGACGCACGTAGCCCTCGGGCTCAACGTTGGCGAGACCCGGGACGGAACCGTCGGCGCCACCAAGGTAAGCGCCGTCGACAACAACCTCGTGACCGGTGAGGATGCTCATCGGATGGCCGTTCTTCTCGTTCTCCTGAACGAGGTAGCGGAACGAGATGTCATCACCCGAGGAATCCTTAACGCCAGCAAGGACGCCCTCGGCGCCGAGCTTGGCAAGGAGCTTCCAGGGGAGCTTGGTGTGAACGCAGACGGGAATGTCATAGGCAAAGATGGGCAGGTCGAGCTCCTCGTGCAGGATGCGGAAGTGCTCCTCGACCTCGGTCATGCCCTGCAGGGCATAGAACGGGCAGGTGGCGACGAGGGCATCGGCGCCCAGTTCCTGAGCGACCTTACCGTGCTCGATCATGCGCTCGGTCTCGGTATCGATGATGCCGACCAGGACAGGCACACGGTGGTCGACGATACGGACGGCCTCGGCGATGATCTGGCGACGACGCTCGTCGGTGGAGAATACGACCTCGCCCGAAGAGCCCAAGAAGAACAGACCGTCGACGCCGGCGTCGATCATGCGGTTGATGCTGCGCTCAAAGGAGGCAACGTCGAGCTGATGGTCTTCGGTATCGGGAACAACGACGGGGGGAATAACGCCGGTGAATTGCTGAGTTGCCACAAGAATCTCCTTAGTTGTCTGGCGGGCGGCCCTATGCCACCCACTCTTGTTGGCAGTGTCCAGGCCGCCTAGGCCAAAGAACACGGGTAGAACGTTTGGTTAAAGAAGTCGACGACTTCGTTTTCGAACGCATTGATGCGCTCATGAGCGTATTTGGCATAGATGATATGCCTCCGGTCACACTCAAGACCGTTGAATACGGCAAACTGGCCCTTGGGAGCACTCACGGCATCCATGAGCGATGTGCCCATGAGTACCGATCCGCGCACCCGAGACGACAGTGCCTCGAGGCCGCCGGGAAGCGGATTGGCAACTGCCGCGCAGGCAAGGCCCCGCTCGTCCAGAGCACAAACCGCCAGCGCGACTCCTCCGCCAAGACCCTCGCCCCATGCAAACATGCGGTCGGGATCCACGCTATCAAGATTGCGTGCGACCTTCGACAACGCGCAGCCCCAACGGATGCGTTTGACAAAAGCAGGCGAGGTGATCCCCTGCTGCAGATCGCTGCACCCAATCACATCATCGTCCAGCGCAAGCACGGCATATCCCATGGCGGCAAACCTCGTCATGTGATGCCATCCACGCACGGGCCGGTCAATGTCATGGAACATCAGGCACAGCGGCACAAGCTCGGATGTCCGGGCGCGACCAGCGGGCTCAATCAAGCGGCCGTGTACGACATCCCCGCCGACCTCAAAGGAGACCTCGGAGTAGCGCGCGCACGGATTGGCGAAATCAATCGCCGTAACGGTCAACCCGCAAACCTCAGGATTCGATACGGCTGTACACAAATCGGAAATATCCACCGAAGTATCGCCGCGCCAATCCCGGAAATCGGAGAGCTTTGACGAAACCGTCCCGGGAATCCCCGTAAGCTCGGGGACAATCAGCTCATCGACATTGCTTTCGCACTTAGACATGAGCCTCCCCTCCCTTGCAGAAAAACGGAATGATCAGATCGTCAAAGTCCTGAATCTCCTCGTGGCCAAAGCCCTCAAAGAACTCATGGCGCTTCTCGCAGGTCAGGTTGTTGTAGACCGCAAACTGCGTTGCCGGCGGGCAAACGATATCGGCAGTTCCCGTGCCAAACAGCACGGGGCATTTGACCATGGGGGCGAAGTTCTTGGAGTCGAAGTACGCAAGCTTTGCATAGGCTTCATCAATACGAGTCGAGTCCTCATCAAACCAACGCGACCAATAGCGAAGGCCCTCGTAGGCAATATCATCGGCATCCAAATCCCAGACCAGGCGGAAATCCGACAGGAAGGGATAGAGGATGGCGGCGCGATTGATAAGCTCGCTGTTAAGCGCGCAGGTCGCAATACCCAAGCCGCCGCCCTGCGATGCGCCATTCACAAATACGCGGGCAAAATCGATGCCCTCGAGCTCGCGAACGATACGGCATAGGATGCGGATGTCCTGATGCAAGCGGACATAGTAGAGGTTGGCCGGGTCGCCGTCGATACCGGCGACGATATGGCCCGCGACCGTTGTGCCCTCAAATCCACCAATGTCCTCGGAGGGACCTCCTTGGCCAGGACAATCGAGAGCGATCAGCGCCATGCCCATACCAGCAAACGACGCCTGCTCAAACCAGCTGCGGCTTGCACCCGGATACCCATGGAACTGAAGCACCAATGGCACGGGCTCGTCCGAGACGGGCTTCAGGTACTTGGCATGCAGGCGGGCGCCGCACATACCGGTAAACCAGAGGTCGAAAAGCTGGCAAGTCACAGCATCGGCGACCGATGCCGCCTCAATCGCATAGTCAAGCCCAACGGCGTCGGCCTCGGCCATGCGATCTTTCCAAAAGAAATCGAAATCTGATGGACGGGGCATGGCGCCTCGATATTCACCAAATTGCTGCTGTAGCTCCTGAGCACTTGGCATGGCTCGTGAACCCAACCTTTCGAAATCGCAACGGAGGTGCGCCCGGCAAGGGAACCGGGCGCACGGGAGGGAAAGCGAACTTACTCGCCGAGCTTGGGGTGCAGCAGCGACGGCGCAGCGCCGAGCAGCATCTTGGTGTAGGGGTCCTGGGGGTGCTGGAAGACCTGCTTGGCCTCGCCCTGCTCGACGATCTTGCCACCATTCATGACGATGATGTCGTCGGAAATATAGCGGACCGTCTGGATGTCATGGCTAATGAACACCATGGCCAGGCCGAGCTCCTTCTTAAGGTCGGTCAGCAGGTTGAGAATCTGCGCGCGGACCGAAACGTCCAGAGCCGAGGTGGGCTCGTCGGCGATGATAGCGTCGGGGTTCAGCGACAGGGCACGGGCAATTGCCACGCGCTGGCGCTGACCACCCGAAAGCTGGCCGGGAAGAACCTCGGCGGCGGAGCTGGGCAGACCGGTGAGCTCCAGGAGCTCCTTGACGCGCTTCTCCTGCTCTGCCTCGGTGCCCAGGTTGTGGACGCGCATGGGGTCGAGCAACTGCTCGCGAACGACCATGCGGGGGTTGAGCGCCGTGGCCGGGTTTTGGAACACGACCGAGATGACGCGACCCATGTGGCGACGGTCCTCGGCGGTACGCTTGGTAACGTCCTTGCCCTTAAAGTAGACCTTGCCGCTCGTGGGGGCCTGCAGGCCGCACATGACGTTGGCGGTGGTGGACTTGCCGCAACCGGACTCGCCGACGATGCCGATGGTCTGTCCGGGCATGAGCTTAATCGTTACACCCTGGACGGCGTGAACCAGGTTGGGGTGCAGAATCGAGCCGGTACGGGTCCTAAAGGTGACGTGAACATCATCAAGGAAGATGATCGGCTCGACGCCGTTGACTGCGGTCTCGCTCATCTACATCACCTCCGCGTGAGGGGTCAAACCATTTGCCTTGAGCACCTCGTCGGGGAGCTCGGAATAGAAGTGCTCGGTGCCAGGCACGCGCTTGAAGACCGGACGGGTGTCCAGGCCAATGCGCGGATGGCTCGAGCGGGGCGCGAAGCGATCGCCCTTGGGGAAATCGCGCGGGCTCGGAACGGCGCCGGGCACCTGGTGCAGGCGGCCCGAACCGCTCTCGATGGACAGAACGGAGCCCAGAAGACCGCGGGTGTACTCGTGAATCGGGTTGGTGAGCAGCTCCTTGGTGGGCGCCTGCTCGATAACCTGACCGGCGTACATAACCGTGATGTTATGGGCAACCTCGGCGACCAGAGCCAAGTCATGCGAGACGAAGATCATGGCAAAGCCGAGCTTGGCCTGAAGATCGTTGAGCAGCTTGATGACCTGCTTCTGGACGGTAACGTCCAGAGCGGTCGTGGGCTCGTCGCAGATAACCAGCTTGGGGTCGCGGGTAAGGGCCATAGCGATCAGGACGCGCTGACGCTGGCCGCCGGAAAGCTCGTGCGGATAGCTCTCGAGCGTACGCTTGGGATCGAGTCCAACGAGCTCCAGGAGCTCCTCGGCGCTGCGGGTGCCGCCGCGCTTGGTGAGCTGCTTCATCTGAGCGGAGATGAGCATCGAGGGGTTGAGCGAGGACAGAGCGTCCTGATAAACCATGGCGATATCGGTACCGCGCAGGCCGAACCACTCCTTCTTGCTCATCTTGAGCAGGTCACGGCCTTCCCAGAGGACCTCGCCGGAAAGGTGCTCGTCCTCATCGGTCAGGCCCATGATGGCCAGCGTGGTGATGGACTTACCGCAACCGGACTCGCCCACCAGACCCATGGTCTGACCGGGGCGAACATCAAAGTTGACATGGTCGACGACGTTGATATCACCGTGGTGCTCAAACTGGATGCAGAAATCGCGGACCGAAAGGATCGGCTCGACAGACTCATCGGGCACGTGGCGGTCGTTACGCTTGAGCTCGACATCGCGCAGGGCGCCAAGGCGAGCGGAGAGGGACTGAGCCTGCTCCTTGTAGGCACGAACAGGGTCGGAGACCAGCAGGTCGGCCTCGCGGCGCTTGGAAGAATCGGTCGGATCCAGGGCAGCGGAGGGAGCGGCGGCCATAGCGTCGGTAATGCCCTCGGACAGGATGTTGAGCGCCAGGCAGGTGATCATAATGGCCAGGCCCGGGAACAGCGCCTGCCACCAACGGCCGGCGAGCACGCCACCGCGGGCGTCGGCAAGAATGTTGCCCCACGTAGCGGTGGGCTCCTGGATGCCAGCGCCGATGAAGGTCAGCGAAGCCTCGAAGATGATGGCGTCTGCGACCAGGGTGACGGTAAAGACCATGATCGGGGCGATGCAGTTGCGCAGAACATGCTTGATCAGAATCCACGGAGCCTTGGCGCCGGACACGATGACCGCGCGGACATAGTCCTCGCCGTACTCGGACACGATGTTGGCGCGCACGATACGGGCGATCTGCGGGGTGTACATAAAGCCGATCGCAAAGATGATCGACGGCACGGAATTGCCCAGGATGGAAACGAAGACGGCTGCGAGGGCGATACCCGGGATAGACATGATGATGTCCAGGATACGCATGATCGCCTCAGAGACAGACTTGCGCGAAACCGCCGCAAGAGCGCCGACAACAGAGCCGCAGACCAAAGCCATGGCGGTAGCACCAAAGCCGATGATCAGCGAGTAACGGCCGCCGTAGAGCATACGCGAAAGGATGTCGCGGCCCTTGTCGTCGGTACCGAAGATAAAGCCGCCACCAGGCGCCTGGCGCGCGGTGAAAATATCGACCGGGCTATAGGGGGCAAGCAGGGGTGCCAGGATCGCAGTCAGGGCGACCAGCACCAGCACGACGGCGGCAATCTTAGAAGATAGCGCCATCTTCTTCCAGCCACCGAGCTTGAGCCCCTTGGAAGCAGCCTTCTCGAGCTGCTCGGTTTGCTTCTCTCGAATCTTTACCATAATCTACACCGTCCTGATGCGCGGGTTGATGAGCAGGTAGAGCATGTCAACCACGATGTTGATGATGATGAAGGCAAGAGCAACGACGATGACGACGCCCTGAACCAAGTTCGCCTCGTTGCCCTGAACGCCCTGCAGAATCGCGGTACCCATGCCCGGGAGGTTGAAGATAACCTCAATGACGACGGCACCGCCCATGAGGTAGCCGATCTTAAGGCCGAGGGTGGTGACCGGGGTAATCAGCGCATTGCGAAGAACGTTGATACCGACGACGACCTTTTCGGGAACGCCGGCACCGCGAGCCATACGGACATAGTCCTTATCGAGCTCCTCGACCATGGCGGTACGCACGATACGAGTCATCTGGCCCGTCAGCGGAAATGCCAAGGCGATGGCGGGCATGATCATGCGTCCCAGATAACCAGCCGGATTCGTGGTGAAGTGAGGCAGGGCGCCCGATGCCGGGAGCACCTTAAGGTAGGAAGAGAACAGCAAAATCAACAGAACGGCAAGCCAGAACGACGGGGTTGCCAAGCCGGCAATGGAAAAGACGCGGATCACTTGGTCCGGCCATTTATCGCGATACAGCGCCGCGATGACGCCGAGCAAAAACGAAACGACCGCGCCGATGGCAAGACCGATAAAGGTCAGCTGCATCGTGACGGGCAGGGCCGTGGAGATGCGCTTGGCAACAGAGTTACGAGCAGCGCCGTAGGTGCCCATGTCGCCGTGGATCAAGTCGCCCATATAGCGCACATAACGCACGGGCCAGGGGTCGTCCAGACCATACTTCTCATGGTACTCGGCAACCGCCTCGGGCGAGGCACCGTCACCCAACGCCGTGTAGGCGGGGTCGGTCTTGGAGAACGACATAAGGAAGAACACCAGGACGGTGACGCCCAATGCCATGATCGGCAGCGCGACAAGACGCCTTCCAATCAAACGTAGAAAGTTGTTCACGTTCTCTCCCCTTTCTTTTGTCGGTAGGACCAACTGGTATATGAGTACGGATACTCATTACAAGACCCGAGCGACATCGTTGCCGCCCGGGTCTTTGTTTCAACTATGAGGATACGGTCTCAACGACCGGTATCCTGCATATAGACTCAAGCGAGTCTTACGCCTTGACGGTCGCGACGCCCTTAAAGGACATGCTCGTCGTGCCGATGCCCTTGAAACCATCGAGGGCCTCGCCGTTGGGCGCGGTGGACGGATCGTCCCAAGAAGCGGAGACGGTCTTGACGTGGACAACGGGGTACAGAACGGCGTTGTCGGCGATGATGTCGAAGCACTCGTTCCACTTCTTCTGCTGCTCGTCGCCCTCGGCGGCAAGAGCCTCGTCCATGAGTCCGTGGAGCTTCTCCCACTCAGCGGACTCCTTCCACGGGCAACGGGTCTGCATCCAGACGTTGTCGCCAAACCACCAGTTGAGCAGCAGGTCGGGGTCAGCGCCGAAGCAGGAAGGATCGCCAGGGGCAAGGAGGATATCGTAAGCCTCGCCGCCGTCGATGGCAGCGTAGGTTGCCGGCGAGGTATCGGTCTGGATGGTCACATCGAAGCCGAGAGCGTCAAGGTCGTTCTTGACCTGGGCAGCCATGCCCTTGATCTGCTCGTTATCGGTGGTGCGCAGGGTGATGGCGCCCGGGGTGATGCCGGACTCCTCGATGAGCTTCTTAGCCTTCTTGGCGTCGGTCTTGTACACCGTGGAGGCCTCATGATAGTTGGTAAAGCTCTTGGGCAGGTAGCAGCTGGCGGCAGTAGCAAGGCCGGCGAAGGTGTTGCTGATCATCTTCTCGGTGTCGAGCGCATACATAACGGCCTGACGGACCTTGACGTCGTTCCAAGGCGCCTTGGCGACGTTGAACATGATGAAGCGGGTGCCGAAGCCCTGAACGTTGTCAATCTTGCAGCCAGCGCTCTCGAGCTGATCGACGGCGTCAGCGGTAACGAGCTCCATGACGAGCGTGGAGCCTTCCTGCTGAGCAGTGACGCGAGCGGTGGGGTCGGTCAGGATGCTGTACTGGATCTTCTCGTCCTCGGCAGCATACTCACCGTTGTACTCGGGGTTGGGAACCAGGGTGATCTCGGTGTCGGAGATGGCATCGTACATCCAGGGGCCGGAGCCGATCGGCTGCTTGGCGCGATCCTCCTCGGCCTGGGTGGCCGGGGTAACGCGGATGATGGCCAGACGATCCTTGAGCAGGGAGAAGTTGGGGACCTTGGTCTTGACCGTCACGGTACTGGCGTCCTTGGCCTCGATGGACTCGAAAGGCTGGAAGAACGGAGCATAGGTAGCGGAAGCGGCGCAAGCGTTGTAGGAAGCCACAACGTCGTCAGCGGTGACCTCAGTGCCATCGGAGAACTTGGCGCCCTTACGGATGGTGACCTCGAAGGTGGTGTCATCCACAGACTTGGGATCGTCAGTAGCGAGCTCGTTGAAAGTGCTGTAGTCGTGGTAATCGATGCCGTAGAGGCCCTCGATGACATGCCAGTTGGCACCCAGGCCAACAGCGGAACCGGTGGTGGCGGGATCGAAGCTGGACGGAGCGTAAGCGGAACCAGCGGTGATCACGCCGCCGCCACGGTTGGCGGAATCGGTGGAGCCGGAAGCGGAACCCTCGTCGCTAGAGCTGCCACCGCAGCCAGTGAGACCAAGGCCGGCGACAGCAGCGACGCTGCCGGTGAGGCCGAGGAACGAACGCCTGGACATACCTTTGTTGATGATGGCCATGTCTTCTCCTATCAGTAGAGAATCTTACTCGGGAGCACCTAGACTTGCCCCCGCGCAACTTGCGGACGATATATACCTTACCTACCGACGAACCCAACTGAGGTGCCGCGCTCGGCGACCGATACATACATCCGCTTGAACGGTATTTACTACCGTTCACCGAATTCATTGACAAATGATTCGCCAGACAGTATGTATCGACGAGGTGAGATATCAGTCTTCGTCAACCCGCAGGATAGCAGGGTTTTCACTTGGGTTAGTCAAACGTTTTAGCGTTAATAAAACCCGAAACCAGCAGGCAATCATGGCGAAATAAATGGTTGAAAATGACGCAATCATGTATATCAGCTGTTTAGGCTCGTGTTTAGTTTTCGGATTGCTTTGCCGCCGCCCCGGAACGCTCGGCATCCCACGCAACGAGCGTCTCGTGAACCGCTTTGGCGACATCGGCAGGAATGCCTCGAACTTCCGCGATCTCTTGCTCGCTCGCCGCGCGCAAACGCTTCATCGAGCCAAAATGACGCATAATGGCACGTTTTCTGGTGGGTCCCACCCCTGGAACGTCATCGAGTATCGAAACCGTCATGGCCTTATCGCGCAGCTCGCGATGGAATGTAATTGCAAAACGGTGCGATTCATCGCGAACCTGTTTGATTAGATAGAGCGAAGCAGACCCGGTCGGCAGCACGACGGGCGTCTCGTCCCAAGGCACGAAAACCTCCTCATCGGCCTTTGCCAAGCCGCAAACTGGTATATCGAGCCCCAGGGCCTCAAGTTGTTTGATCGCAGCCGTCAATTGCGGTTTGCCGCCGTCGACAACAAGCAGATCGGGCCGCGAGCCAAAGCGCTCATCGGCCATGCGTTCGGGAGCGTAGCGTCGTCCCAAAACCTCGGACATCGACACGAAGTCGTTTGCCTCGTCCAATTCGGCCTGAATTTTAAAACGACGGTACTGGCTCTTGTCAGCGCGCCCGTTGGTAAACACTACCATCGAGGCGACGGTAAAGGTTCCGTGCAGCGTCGAGATATCGAAGCACTCGATACGCATCGGCGGCGCCGGCAGCGCCAGCGCGCTTTCGAGCTCCAGGAGCGCTTGATTGGTGCGGTCGTCAGCGTACCCCGTTCGCATCATGTAGCGCATGAGGGCATGGCGCGCATTTTTGGATGCCATAGCGAGCAAACGGTGCTTTTCGCCACGCTGCGGCCTATGGAGATGGCAGGAACGCTCGCGCTTGCCTGCAAGCCACTCCCCCAGCGCCTCCGCATCCTCAAGCTCGACGGAGAGGTTGACCTCAGCTGGAATATCAGCCGTCTCATCGTAATAGCGTTTAAGAAAGCCCGACTGGAGCTCTTCCTCGTCAACATCAAGACCCTTGTCGAGAATGAACTCGCAGGTGCGAACTGTTCGGCCCTCGCGAACGACGAAGACGCAAGCGGCGGAGATGGTCTCTTCGCGATAGAAACCGATGACATCGATATCGACACTGGAGGGAAAAACGACTTGCTGACGATCGTCCAGACCCCTGATGACCTCCAAACGACGTTTGACGCGTGCCGCGCGCTCAAAGTCGAGCGCCTCGGCGGCATCCGTCATCTCGGAGGTCAGCTCATCGACGACATCCTTGCGATGGCCCGACAAAAAGCGCTCGACACGCTTGACGTTCTTGGCATAGTCTGCCGGGGAAATCGCACCGACACACGCACCCGGTCCGCGCCCGACATGGTAGTCAAAGCAGGGGCGCCCGTTTTGCGCGCAAATCATATTGACGATGTCTTCCTCGCCCTTGTGGGACTCGACGATACGGCGGCAACGACGCCACTCCGCACAGGATGCGGAGCAAATGGGAATAACCTTGCGCAGCGTATCTATCGTCTCACGTGCCGCACGGCTATCGGTATAGGGTCCAAAATAGCGCGTTCCCGGCTTATGACGCTCACGCGTGTATTTGATAGCGGGATACAGGTCGCCCTTTGTAATGGCGATAAAGGGGTAGCTCTTGTCGTCCTTGAGGTCGACGTTAAAGTACGGATGGTACTGACCAATCAAATTGCGCTCGAGCACCAACGCCTCATGCTCGGTCTCCACCACGATATAGTCAAAGCTCGCCACCAGCTGCATCATCAGCGGGATCTTTTGACGCTCATCCTGCAGTGTCACGTATTGACGCATGCGGGCGCGTAGGTTTTTCGCCTTGCCCACGTAGATGACATCGCCCTTGGCGTCTTTCCAAAGGTAGCAGCCGGGCTGCGTGGGAACGCGCGAAACCTGCTCGGCAAGCGTTGGAATGTTGTCGTGACCGGCCACGCGCACCTACTTGCGACGAAGCAGCGCCGAGACCTCGGGCATCTTAAGAACGACGGCAAGGCCAAAGGTAACAGCAAGCGAGACGACACCCGCAACGCAAACGTAGCCAAGAGTAATCAGAATCGAGCCGCCAAGTGCCCCGACAAAGTGCTCAAGCGCCCACATGACGCCGGCGCCTGCGGCAGCACCCAGGCCACCGAGCAAAAGGCCAAAGAAACCGCCATGCAGGATAGATTTGACCTGAAGGCCACGCAGACGACGACGCAGCCACCACAGCGAACAACCGACCAAGATCACGTAGTCAACGACATACGAAAGCGCGATTGCCGGCATACCGAAGCCCAGCACAACGCCAAACAGCAGAACCGAGCCGGCCTGGCCGATGGCGGAATACAGGCAATAGCGGCTATAGGGCTTCATGTCGAGCAAGGCAGAGAAGCTCTTCTGCATCAATACGACCACGCCGTAGAGCGGCAGCGAGAACGCCAGGTAGACAAGGAACTCGGACACCAGCGCCACGCCGGACTCATCAAACTTGCCGGCACAGTAAATCATGTTGAGCGGACGCGCGAAGACAATCAGGTACAGCGTGAACGGAATCAGGAAGAACAGCATCTGGGCGACGCCACGCGAAATGCCCGTGCGAACGCTGTCGTAATCCTTCTCCTGTGCGTCGTGAGAAAGCTCGGTATAGAGCGCCGTCGAAAGCGAGGCGGCAATCAGCGCGTAGGGCAGCGTGTACCACAGACGCGCATAGGCGATGACGGAAGGACCAGTCTCGGGCTGGACCACCAGCGCGGCAGCGTTGGTGATAGAAGTCGAGACAAACATGCACACCGTGGCGAGCAGCGTCGGGATACCGAGCGCAATCGTCTGGCGCAGTGCGGGGTCCTTAAAGTCGATATGGATATGGGGATGCACGCCGTGCTTACCAAGCGCGGGGATCTGACATGCCATCTGAACAAAGACACCGAGGGTCGTACCGGCCGCAATCAAGATGATGCCGGCACGTTCGCCAAACTGTGCGGACACGGGCGCAAAACCCATAAAGCTCGCAATGACGATCACATTGTTGAGGACCGGGGCAAACGTCGACCAGAAGTAGTCGCGGTGTGCGTTGAGAACGCCCGAGAACACCGAGCCCAAACCATAAAACAGAATCTGGATGGCAAAGAAACGGAACATGAACGCAGCGGTATCCATGCTGCCGCCGTCACCCGAAAGGAACGATTGCGTCCAGATAAAGCCCGGGGCGAACACAGTCCCCAGCAACGAAATGCCACCCAGCACCAAAAGCAGAATGCCAAGCAGGTTGCCCACGTACTCGTTCGAGGCCTCGCGACCCTGCTCACGCCTCACGCCCATGTACACGGGCAAAAAAGCCGTCACGAGCATGCCGCCCATCACGAGTTCGTAGAGCATATTGGGCAGGTTGTTGGCGACCTGATAGGAGGACGAGAGTAGCGACATGCCGATAGCGGCCGCCATTGCCCACGTGCGGATAAAACCGGTGACGCGAGACACGATGGTCAGGATGGTCATAAGCCCGGCGGAACGACCAACCGTGGAGTAGTCCGACGAACCCATATCGTCTACGTCGTCCTGAGAGTCCTCATGAGCCTCATCTTGTGGCAGCAAATCGTCCACGACGACAAAGGAGCCGGTCATCGCAAAGGGATCGTCAACCAAAACGGCCTCATCGGCAGGTGCGGCGTCATCGCTGTTCGGCATGTTGTTGCCGGATACGGCATCATCTTCGAATATGGCATGGTTGCCAAACACCGTGTCAACTTCTTTGGCGGCGGCGGTTCGGGCAGAAAACGACAGAGGGTCCCAGTCGTCATCGCCATCGATGGCCACACCCTCGACGGGATCGGTCGAACCAAGCGGCGACCATTCGTCATCCGAAAGAAGCGGTTCGCCATCATCATGAGCCGCGGGCTTGGCGGAACGAGCGGCAGGAGCGATCTGCGGCGTGCTCTTTCCCTGGGCTGCCATCAAAAACACCGCCGTCTCATCGGGACGCGGCGCACGAGGAGCCTCGGAGGCGATCGGCATCACGCTGGCGCTCGATTGAGCGGCGGCCAAAAAGACAGCCGTCTCATCGGGACGAGCCGAAGAAAGAACCGCACGGGGAAGTGCCGTGCCGGCACCGGCGGCACGCAAGTACACGGCCGTCTCGCCCGGGTCGGCGGCAGCGGACCAGGCGTTTCGAATCTCGTTATCGAACGAAACGGCCTCGGGCGCGGGCGTCTGAGGAGCCGACCCTTTTGCAAAGTGAGCTCCGCGCTTTGATTCTTCCTGCGGCATCGTTCAGTCCTCTCTCGTGATCGGGGCAACCGTCGCCCCGCAAAATGCAACTAAGTCGTCGGGGGCAAGCTCAAGCTGATAGCCACGCTTACCGCCTGAGATAAAAATGGTATCCCAAAGGACGCATGTCTCATCGATCAGCGTCCGAAAGCGTTTTTTCATGCCGACTGGACTGCAGCCGCCCCGGACATACCCCGTCGCGGCAAGCAAGTCCTTAACATGCATCATGGTCAGCGACTTTTCGCCAGCGGCGCGCGCGGCGGCCTTTAGGTCAAGCTCGTCGGCAACGGGAATACAGCACACAACGTGTTCATTGGACGGCGCCACGCAAACCAAGGTCTTAAAACCCTGGCCAGGCTCCTCGCCAAGTTGTTCCGAAATTGCAACGCCTAAACCCGCCGACTCATCGCCATCGTCTTCATACGTATGGAGAATATAGGAGATGCCGGCGTTTTCCAGCTCGCGCATCGCATTGGTTTTCGGCGTCTTTGCAGCCTTTGCCATGGCATGTCCCTTCCCTCGCATTCGAACGTAACGCCTAAGTATATGTCCAATGTAGCCGCATACGTCATCTCGACACACAGAAGCGCCACCGAATCGAAAGGAATCGGTGGCGCTTCTCGCATGACGGCGTCTCTTTACTGGGCGTCGAGTTGTGCTTGACGCTCGCGGTCGCGCTCGAGCAGCGGGGCCAAGAACTTGCCCGTGTAACTCTGTGAACATGCCGCGACCTGCTCTGGCGTACCCGAGACCACGACAGTTCCGCCGCCATTGCCGCCCTCGGGGCCCATATCGATCAGACGGTCGGCAACCTTGATGACATCGAGATTGTGCTCGATCACCAGAACCGTGTTGCCCGCATCGACCAGGCGCTGCAGCACGTCGAGCAGCTGGCGGACATCCTCAAAATGGAGACCGGTCGTCGGCTCATCCAGAATGTAGAACGTCTTACCCGTCTGACGGCGGTGGAGTTCCTTGGCGAGCTTTACGCGCTGTGCCTCGCCACCCGAAAGCGTCGTTGCCGGCTGGCCCAAGCTCACATAACCCAAGCCCACATCATACAGAGTCTGGAGCTTACGCTTAATCTGAGGAATATTGCCAAAGAAAGCCAGCGCCTCGGTGACGCTCATGTCGAGCACGTCAGAGATGGTCTTACCACGGTAGGTGACCTCAAGCGTCTCGCGATTATAGCGCTTGCCGCCGCAGACCTCGCAGGGGACATAGATATCGGGAAGGAAGTGCATCTCGATCTTGATTTGTCCGTCGCCCTTGCATGCTTCGCAGCGGCCGCCGCTCACGTTAAAGGAGAAACGTCCGGGCGAGTAGCCGCGCGCCTTCGACTCCGGTGTGCTCGCAAACAGCGCGCGCAGATCATCCCACAGGCCAATGTACGTAGCGGGATTGGAACGCGGTGTGCGGCCGATCGGCGACTGGTCAATGTCGATCACCTTATCGATGCACTCGATACCCTCGAGCTTTTTGTACGGGCCCACGGGACGCGTCGAGCGATGAATGGCATTCGTAAGGGCAGGCGCGATGGTGTCGGTAACCAGGGAGCTCTTGCCCGATCCCGACACGCCGGTAACGACCGTAAGCGTACCGAACTCAATCTTGGCGGTAACGTTTTTGAGGTTGTTGGCACGGGCGCCCGTGATCTTAAGGCAGCCGCGACCGGGCTTGCGGCGCTTGTCGGGAACCCGAATCATTCGCTTGCCAGTCAGGTAGGCACCCGTCATCGAATCGGGGCACGCCATGATATCGGCAGGCGTTCCCGCGGCGACCACGTGTCCGCCGTTCACGCCCGCGCCGGGGCCCATGTCGATCACATAGTCGGCAGCACGAATCGTATCCTCATCATGCTCGACGACGATGACGGTGTTGCCGATATCGCGCAGGCGCTCAAGTGTCTTGATCAGGCGCTCGTTATCGCGCTGATGAAGGCCGATCGATGGCTCGTCCAAAATGTACAGGACACCCATGAGACCGGCGCCGATCTGCGTTGCCAGGCGAATGCGCTGGGCCTCGCCTCCGGAAAGCGTCGCCGAGGCACGGTCGAGGGTCAGATAGTCGAGTCCGACATCGACCAGAAAGCGCAGGCGCTCCAGGATTTCCTTAACAATGCGCCCGCCGATAAATTGTTGGCGCTCGGTAAGCTCCAGGCCCTCAAAAAACTCGAGCGACTCGCGGCACGACAGGCAGCAGACCTCGTAAATGGACTTACCGCCTACGGTAACAGCGAGCATCTCGGGGCGCAGACGAGCACCATGGCAACTCGAGCACGGCTCCTCGCGAATGTACTTCTCCAAGCGCGCCCTGGCGTTCTCATTCGTCGTCTCGTTATAGCGCTCGTACAGGATATTGCGCACGCCCGAGAACTTGGTGTCCCACTGGCTGCGACGCCCATCGAGCTTTTGATAGTCGACCGAAATCTTCTGGTCGCCCATGCCGTCTAAAAACGCGCGACGCACCCGCGGAGGCAGATCCTCCCACGGCGTACCGACGCTCACCTTAAAGTGTTTGCAGACCGCAGCGAAAATCTGCGGATAGTAGTTAGAGTTGCCAAACAGGCTGCCAAAGACCCCGTCGGCGATCGACTTCGAGGGGTCTTCGATTAGCGCTTCGGCATCGACCGTCTTCTTAAAGCCCAGGCCATCGCACTCGGGGCACGCGCCATAGGGCGCGTTGAACGAAAAATCACGCGGCTGAAGATCGTCAATGGAGTGTCCATGCTCCGGGCACGCCAAGGCCAACGAATACTCCAGCAGCTCGCCCTCGGTCCCCTCGGGAGCATCACGATCGGGCAGCATGTACACGTTTACATTGCCGTGAGCCAGCGCGGTCGCCTGCTCAACAGACTCGGCGATACGGCCCAGAGAGTTCTCGCGGATCACGATGCGATCGACCACGACCTCGATATCGTGCTTAAACTTCTTGTCCAGATCGATCGGATCGTCGAGCGAGCGCACTTCACCGTCGACACGCACGCGGCTAAAGCCCTCGGCGCGAAGGTCCTCAAACAGTTTAGTGTACTCGCCTTTTCGCCCGCGCACCACCGGTGCCAGCACAAACGCGCGGCGACCCTCCCCCGCGGCCAAGACCTTGTCGGCAACCTGGTCGGTCGTCTGGCGCTCAATGACGCGGCCGCATTCGGGACAGTGAGGGGTGCCCACACGGGCGAACAGCAGGCGCAGATAGTCGTAAATCTCGGTTACGGTGCCAACCGTCGAGCGAGGGTTTTTAGACGTCGTCTTTTGGTCGATCGACACCGCCGGCGAAAGGCCGTCGATTGAATCCAAGTCGGGTTTGTCCATCTGGCCCAAGAACTGGCGCGCATAGCTCGAAAGGCTCTCGACGTATCGACGCTGGCCCTCGGCATAGATAGTGTCGAATGCCAGCGAACTCTTGCCCGAGCCAGAAAGACCGGTAATGACCACGAGTTGGTCACGCGGAATGGAAACATCGATATCACGGAGGTTGTGCTCACGAGCGCCGCGAATAACGATAGAAGAATCAGACATGGAAGCTCCTTGCCTCCTATTGCATCGAATCATACTGCCGATGAGTTTAGCGCACTCGACGCGCACAGATGTTCGTAATACAAGATTCGCAGACCTTTAGCTTTGCGTATCGGGCGCTTTGTTTCTCGAAATGCCGTGGAAAGGTTACAGTAATCTAATACTGAACTTAATTTGCTGTACCAGAGGAACGTCCATGACCGAAGATATCCCCCTTGAAATCACTTCGAGCGACATGGCCAATCTGCCCATATTCATCGCCGTCCTTATCGTGGCCGCCGTCGTCGTGCGCGTGTATTTTTCAATCAAACGCAACGAAAAGCCACCCATTGCCCGCGTCTTTTGGTGCGCGACGCTCCTCATCCCGCTCGGCGTGGTAGCTGCATGGGTTACGAATCAATTGCTCGTAAATGAGGGCAGCTCCCTATGGGTCCTTTCTTATTCGGCGCTCGGTGCTGCCGCCGTCATGCTTCTTGTCGAGCCCTTGGTTTCGGGACTTATCGACCAAACCGACCTTGCGACGGGAACGGTTGCCTGTATTTGCCGTGACATCCTTGTCATCGCCGCTGTTTCAGCGCTCTCGTTCGTTTCACTCGAAATTGCCTGCAACGAAACGTTCTATCGCATTCCCGCCAACTCATTCGGGTTTTCCGTCGGGCTGCTCGCGACGGTTCTGCTCTCCCTTTATTTGCTGGGACAGCGTCATGGAGGCGTCATGGCTCTCGTGCCCGTCGTCTGCTGCATCCTTGGCATTGCCGAGCACTTCGTCATAACGTTTAAAGGCGAAGCCATCCTGCCAAGCGATATCTTGGCCCTTGGCACCGCAATGGAAGTGAGCGAGGGATACGAGTTTACCTTTACCGCCGGAATCGTAACCTCTCTCGCCCTGCTGGAGATTTCCCTGGGGCTTCTTTCGCTCATCCGACCGCGAAAGCTCCGTACGCCCACCCATGTCTTCCCCGCTATCGCCGCTAACCTCTGTGCTTTTCTGCTAGTGACCGTTGTGGGGCTCTCAGGCTTTTCCAACATCGACTTGGAGCAGGCGCTGGATTTTGGATTTGACCGTTGGCAGCCCATCACCACGTATGCGTCTCAGGGTTTTATCACTTCGTTCACCGAAATGGTCAACGAGTTGCCCATTGAGAAGCCCGAAGACTATACGCCCGATGAGGCGCAGAGCATCGAGCAGAAGCTCGCCGCCGCCTACGACAGCACATATGGCTCGAGCGAGCAGCGCGCGGCGGCCGTTGCCCAGTTCAATGAAATCAAGCCGACGATTGTTGCCGTCATGAATGAGAGTTTTAGCGACCTTTCGTGCTTTGAGCAGCTCCAGGCGGCCGGGTACACCGGCCCCGCATTCTACAACTCGCTTCCCGACACACTTGTTCGCGGCACCATGCTCGCTTCGGTCGCCGGTGGCGGAACGGCGAACTCCGAATTCGAATTTTTGACCGGAGCGACAACGGCCTTTGTCGGATTAGGCAAGATCCCCTATCAGCTGTATCAGATGAATGGCGTAAACAGCCTGGCAAAGGACCTTAAAGAGCTTGGGTATACCACTACCGCTATGCACCCGCAAAACCCCGTCAACTACCATCGAGATAAAATCTATCAGCAGCTGGGCTTTGGAGACTTTCTTTCAATCGGCGATTTCGAAGGTGCGCCCTATTACCATGCCGGCGTATGCGACTACGTCACCTACGACAAGATACTCGACCTGCTTAGAACCGACGAAGCGCCGCAGTTCATCTTTGACGTCACGATGCAAAATCACGGCGGCTACGACTATGGCACCGTTCCCGCCGAAGAGCTGACAAACTATTGGGTCGAGGGAGCCAGCGAAGGCGCCAACAGCGCGCTCAACACCTATCTCACCTGCATCAACGCATCCGACCGGGACCTCGAGTACTTTATCAACGAGCTCCGCAACATCGGCAGACCGGTTGTTCTTGTCTTTTTTGGCGACCATCAGCCGAGCGCCGCAACGACTCTCAACGACGAGCTGTACCCTCAGGAAGATACGGCAAGCCACGCTTTCCGTATCTATCAGTCGACATATCTCGTCTGGGCTAACTATGAGATCGCCGGCAATACCGAGCTCAACGTCTACGACACCGTCGGGGCAAACGAGATTGCAGCCATTACCCTTAATAAGATCGGCGCCCCGCTCACCAATTACCAAAAGGCCCTGCTTGCGACAAGGTCAGATGTGCCCACCATCAATGTCGCCGGCTATCTCGGTGCCGACGGGCTGCGCTACGACTTGGAATCGAAAGACAGCCCCTACGCCTCGACGATCGACAAGCTGCAGCGCATGCAATACCTCGAGTTCGCCAGCAAAGTTCAGTAAGCCCGCCCATTCGCTTGGGCCCATCGTATTGCAAGCACGCTCGGCCCAAACGCATCGCAAATGACTCCCGCTCGCAAACGAGGGTACAATGACGCTCGTGTCACATCGCGGGGCCCCGGCCCCAGCATATACAAAGGAGTCATACATGGGTTGCGAACACGCACAGGCCGCCGGCGGACAAACGTCGCCGTCGCAATTTGAGGAGAACACGCTGTCCGAGGTCAAGCGCGTCATCGCCGTGCTTTCCGGCAAGGGCGGTGTCGGCAAGTCATTTGTCACCGGTGCCATCGCCACCGAGCTTGCCCGTCACGGCCACAAGGTCGGCGTCCTCGATGCCGACATCACCGGTCCCTCTATCCCCAAGATGTTCGGTATGAGTGGACGCCACGTCCATGCCCTTGGCAACCTTATGCTGCCCGAAATCTCCGAGCACGGCGTCAAGGTCATGAGCTCCAACCTGCTGCTCCAAAACGAGACCGACCCCGTCCTTTGGCGCGGTCCGGTCATCGCAGGCGCCATTAGGCAGTTCTGGAGCGAGACCTCGTGGGGCCCCATCGACTACCTACTGGTCGACATGCCTCCGGGAACAGGCGACGTCGCGCTCACCGTCTTCCAGTCGCTGCCGGTCGACGGCATCGTCATCGTCACGAGCCCGCAGGATCTGGTCTCGATGATCGTCGCCAAGGCGGTCAACATGGCCGAGAAGATGAACGTCCCCATTCTGGGCATTGTCGAGAACATGAGCTATATTGAGTGCCCCGACTGCGGCAAGAAGATCGAGGTCTTTGGCAAGAGCAAGCTCCCCGAGGTCGCAGAGCGCTATAACCTCGACATCTTGGGCCAGCTTCCCATTAATCCGGCACTCGCCGAGGCCTGCGATAAGGGCGAGGTCGAGACCGCGCTGCCCGATGGCATGTTGCCCAAGGCAGTCTCTGCCGTCGAGGCTATTACCCCGCACGAGACCGACGAGGCCTAAGTGAACGCGAGCGCCCTCTATGACGTCTTGGTAATCGGCGGCGGGGCTTCAGGCCTCGCCGCCGCCATTACGGCCGCACGTGCTGGCAAAAGCGTCTGCATCGTTGAGCGCGATGTCGCCTGCGGCCTTAAGCTCCTTGCGACCGGTAACGGCCGCTGCAACCTCTCCAACGAATCGATTGATCCTCAGCGGTATAACCACCCCGCATTCGTCGAATCCGTCATGGGCCCCCAGCCCGAACAAGAGCTTATGGGTTTCTTCTCCTCGCTGGGCATCATGACAACCTCCGAGGAAGGCCGGCTGTACCCGCGCTCCCTTCGCGCCGAATCGGTGCGCGACGCGCTTCTCAACGTTTGCAACCGCCTAGGTATCACCTTAATCTGCGGAGCCAACGTTGCCTCGGCGCACAAAGTTTCCGAAGGCTGGGCACTCCAAATAGACCGTCCAGCGCGGGCGCTCAAGGCAAAAAGGCACGACGACCGAAAATCGGAGCTCCGCTCGCTTCGGAAAACGCTCGCCGATGTCCCTCGCAAGAACGAGGCCCTGCAGGCGCATGCCGTAATTATCGCCACGGGCGGCAACCCCACCGGTATCGCCGATACGTTTAGCCTCCCCCTCACTTCGCTGCGCCCCATCCTCTGCCCCGTATCGGCAACGGTCGTTGGCGATCGGGCGGCACTCAAGACGTTGGATGGTCTGCGCGTCCGCGCCCGCTTGACGCTCACCCGTAACCATAGTGAGCTCTGGCACGAAGACGGTGAAGTACTGTTTCGAGCCTTCGGCATCTCGGGCGTCGCTGTCTTCAACCTCTCCCGTCGTATCCAGCGCGGCGATACGATCCTGCTCGACGTTTTCCCCGACCTCTCCAAAGACGAGCTGCTCGATATGCTCAACCGGCGCGTTGAGCTGCTCGGCGGCTTTTCGCCCCGCGATCCCCGTTGGCTCGACGGCATGCTCGCCCCGCAACTCTCCCGCGTCGTCTGTACAGCGTTCGAGCAGTGCCATCCAGGCTCCAACGATGTCATCCACCTGGTCTCGATCCTCAAGCACTTTAAGTTGCTCGTCGAGGGAACAGCCGAGGAGCGCTCGGCGCAGGTCACGCGTGGTGGCGTATCTGTCGAGAGCATCTCAACACCCAGTCTACGCGCGCGCAGCGTTGTCGACGCCCCGCTTTACGTCTGCGGCGAAGCGCTCGACATCGACGCCGATTGCGGAGGCTTTAACCTTGCGTGGGCCTGGCTCTCGGGCATTCGCGCTGCAAGCAGCCTGTAGCCGCGCAGTCTATAATCAAAAACGCATTCGGGCCGTCTGGGATACCGGACGGCCTCTTTCTTGCCTCTAAGGAGACCTCGATGATCGAAATCACCCAAGTCAACGCGTCGCTCGATGAAGCCGGCGATGAAAATACCTGCCTCATTGTTGGCAAGCGAGTCGCCAAGCGCATCCTACGTTGCAAGGACTCCGAGATCAAGTCCATCGAACTCCACCGCAAGTCAATCGACGCTCGCAAAAAACGAGACGTCCATTTTATCCTGAGCTTTCGTGTTGAGCTGACTAGTCCCCACCTCGAGCGAGAAGCGGTCGACAGCGTTGCCGAGCGTGACCGCTCGCGCGTACGCGCGATAGAAGACGATGAGCCTTCATTCCCCTCCCCCGTCTCCGACGCACCTCAAGAACGCCCTGTCGTTGTCGGCGCCGGATGCGCCGGCCTTTTCGCTGCGCTCACGCTCGCCAAAGCAGGTCTTAAGCCCTTGCTTATCGAGCGCGGCGACCCGGCATTTCGCCGCTCGCAGACGATCGACCTCTTTCTAAAGGAGCGCATCCTCGACCCCGAGAGCAATATTCAGTTTGGTCTGGGCGGCGCGGGGACCTTCTCGGACGGCAAGCTCAATACGGGAACAAAAAATCCCGCCCATCGCCTTATCCTCGAAACCTTCGTCGAGGCGGGTGCGCCCCGCGATATTCTGTGGGATGCCAAGCCGCACATTGGCTCCGACATCCTTCCCAAGGTTGTCACCGCTATATCCCAGCGCATCGAGCAGCTCGGAGGTGTCGTCCGTTATCGAACGAAGCTCGTCGACATTCGCATCGACGCGTCTGGCGCCATCACCGGTATTGATGTCCAATCGTCCCAAGACGCCGCTTACGAGCCAATCGAGACAAAGCACCTCATCCTCGCCTGCGGGCATTCTGCTCGCGATATTTTTGAGCTCCTTAAGGACCACAACGTGGCCCTCACACAAAAGACCTTTGCCATGGGCGTTCGCATCGAGCATCCGCAACGCGACATCGACAGAGCCCAATATGGAGCCTCGGCGGGACATCCAGCGCTCGGGGCGGCCCCCTACAAACTTGTTGCCCATCTTCCCAACGGCCGCAGCGTGTTCTCGTTTTGCATGTGCCCCGGCGGACAGGTTGTTGCCGCCTCTTCAGAACCGTGCCATCTGTGCGTCAACGGGGCTAGTCTCAATGCCCGCGACGGACGCAACGCAAATGCCGCCCTGCTCGTTAACGTCACGCCTGAGGACCTTCCCAACGATGACCCGCTCGCCGGCATCGAGCTCCAGCGTGCCTGCGAGGCGGCCGCCTATCGCCTGGGCGGTTCCAACTGGAACGCACCGGCACAACTCGTCGGAGATTTCCTCGCAGGACGCGCCAGCAAGGCGCCCGGAAAGGTAAAGCCCACCTATCCGCTCGGTGTGACCTGGACGGCAATTGACGAAGCCCTACCGCAGCATATCGTCGAGTCGCTCCGCCTGGGACTTCCCCTACTCGGAAAAAAGCTACGAGGCTACGACCGTCCCGATGCCGTTCTTACCGGCGTGGAGACTCGTTCGAGCTCACCGGTCACTGTCACCCGAGACCGAACGTGCCATGCCGTGTCGACCCCGGGCCTCTACCCTTGTGGCGAGGGAGCTGGATATGCCGGCGGCATCATGAGCGCGGCCACCGACGGCATCCGTTGTGCCGAAGCCCTGATCGCGGACCTCTAACGCACGAATTTCTGCGCGCAAAAGACACAGGCCCCGAGCTCCACAGGGAACTCGGGGCCTGTTCGCTATTTCTTAAACCGTGTACCCTGGCGTTTTCTGCCCGATGCGAACGTGGAACCCTTGCGGGCCTGCGAACGTAAGCGCTCGATCGTCTCGTCCTCAGACGCGCCCTCGAGCATCGCCCGAATCTGAACGACGGCATCGCGCAGGCGCGCCGCCTCCTCAAAGTCCATGGCGGCAGAAGCGTTGCGCATATCCTCTTCCATGGTTTCGACGATCCGCACAAGCTCGTCATGCGGCAGTTCTTCCAACTGCTCCGCAAGTGTCTGCTCGGGCGCCACCGTTTCCGGCACGCCGCCCTCGCCCGACTCATCGGGCGTATAGAATGCGCCATGACCAAGAGAGTCGCCCTTCGAGCGCCCCTTGGAACCCACAGTTTTTTCGGCCTCGGCAATAAAACTTGAGATGTCGTTGATGGCCTTGCGCACTGTCTTGGGCACAATGCCATGCTCTTCGTTATATGCCATCTGAATCTCGCGACGGCGCTGCGTCTCCTCGATGGCCTCTTTCATCGAATCGGTCACAACGTCCGCATACATGATGACTTCGCCATCGGCGTTACGGGCCGCGCGGCCAATCGTCTGAATCAGCGAACGGCGGTTGCGCAAGAATCCTTCCTTATCGGCATCGAGAATTGCCACCAGTGAGACCTCGGGAAGATCCAAGCCCTCGCGAAGCAGGTTGATGCCAACGAGAACATCGATCTTGCCCTCGCGCAGCGTTCGCAGGATCTCGACACGGTCCATTGTCGCCGTATCAGAATGCATGTAATTGACCTTAATGCCCGCATCGAGCAGATGGTCGGTCAGGTCCTCGGCCATGCGCTTGGTCAACGTGGTCACCAGCACGCGCTCCTTGCGGGCAACGCGCTCGCGAATCTCGTCCTCAAGATCGTCAATCTGACCGCGAACCGGACGCACATCGATCTTGGGATCGAGCAGACCGGTCGGACGAATAATCTGCTCAACGTCGTTCTGGCTAACCCGCAGCTCATAGTCGCCCGGTGTTGCCGAAACGTAGATGAACTGGGGTATCCTTGCCTCAAACTCATCGAAACGAAGCGGGCGGTTATCGAGCGCCGAGGGCAGGCGAAAACCGTGTTCCACCAGCGTCACCTTACGCGAGCGGTCACCTTCGTGCATGCCGCGAATCTGCGGCACCGTCACATGGCTCTCATCGATGATGCAGAGCATATCCTTGGGAAAGTAATCGATTAGGGTAAACGGCGGCTCACCCGGCTTGCGACCGTCCAGATGACGCGAGTAGTTCTCGATGCCGTTGCAAAAGCCCATCGTCTCGAGCATCTCAAGATCATAATCGGTGCGCTGCTGCAGACGCTGCGCCTCGAGCAACTTGTCGGTCGCCTTGAGCTCCGCCACGCGCTTCTCGCACTCTTCGCTGATCGATTTCAGAGCCGCCTTGACCTTCGGCTTCTCGGTCACATAGTGTGATGCCGGCCATACGGGGATGGCCTCGTACTCACGAAGCATCTCACCGGTAACCTCATCGATCTCGGCAATCAGCTCGACCTCGTCGCCAAAGAACTCAAACCGCAACGGATGCTCAGCATAAGGCGGATACACGTCGACAACATCGCCGCGCACGCGGAACGTGCCACGCGCCAGGTCATAGTCATTGCGATCATATTGAATGTCGATAAGTGCATGGATAAAGTCATCGCGCTCGAGCGGCACCTTCTTGTCGACGTTTGGAGCCAGACCCGCATAGTCCTCAGGAGAGCCAATGCCATAGATACACGAGACCGATGCGACAACGATCACATCGCGTCGAGAGAGCAGTGACGCGGTCGCCTGATGGCGCAGCATCTCGACCTCTTCGTTAATCGAGGAGTCTTTCTCGATATATGTATCGCTTTGCGGCACATACGCCTCGGGCTGATAGTAGTCGTAGTACGAGACAAAGTAGACCACAGCGTTGTTGGGAAAGAACTCTTTGAGCTCGCTCGCAAGCTGAGCGGCGAGCGTTTTATTGGGAGCCATGACCAGCGTCGGCTTCCCCAGGGCCTCAATAGTCTTAGCCATCGTGAAGGTCTTGCCCGAACCAGTCACGCCCAGCAAAACCTGATAGCGATCTCCGTCCCTCACACCCTGCACAAGCGACTCAATGGCCTTAGGCTGGGAACCAGCGGGCTCGTATGGAGACACGACCTCAAACGGCACCTCAGAGCCCTCAACGCCAAAACGTTTGAGCTCTCCTCCAACACGCTCAACTTCAAATTCCGCCATGGATACTCCTAACTCATATATCTGCAGTATACGCAGGCGGCAGGCATAGTCCTATACGAACCGATCGGGATAGAGGGTCTTATAGCGAACCCAGGCATTATTGACACGAATCAGATACGCCTGCGTCTCGGGAAAGGTGATTGCATTATGAAGCGACGTACTTTGCTGCGCCCATCCGTCGACATTGCCCATGCCAGCGTTATAGGCGGCAATGGCACTGTCGGTCGACCCGTTAAAATACGCTAGAAGATACGAAAGATACGCACAGCCAAACTCGATATTTGTAGCCGGATCGTTAAGGTTGTCGGCCGAATACTCGCCACCGTCGACAAGGCCCTTGGCGATCATATCCTGAGCAGTCTCGGGCATCAGCTGCATCAATCCCTGAGCACCTTGATTCGACTCGGCCTCGGGATCCCAATTCGATTCAGACTTAATGACAGCACACACCAAATACGGATCCAAATTATGCGAAATGCTGGATTGCTTTACATACGCCTCGTAGTCAATCGGATACAGCGGTTTAAAGAAAGCAGCAGGAGCATACGAGTAAACGAATGAGATAAGGCCAAAGACAAAAACGGCAGCCAGCGGTATAAGGCGATACCAAGTAAGGAAACGTGTCTTAGGCATCGGCCTCCTCCTTATCCACAACATCCACGAACCCATGGCGCGCAAGCCATGCATCCAGTTGTTCAAAGAGCGAGTTATCGCCTGCCGCATTATCAATAACCGTTGTAGCAAGATTGCACAGCGCAGACTCATCGGGCTGGCAAGCAGAACGGGCATCGAAATCAGATGGCTCCATGCCACGTTGTATAGCACGCTCGCGACGAACTGACAAAGGAGCGCTGATAACCAGAATTTCATCAGCCAAGCCAAATGCATCCTCAAAACCAGTCGGAGCAGAAACCTCGACTACCGCAAAGGGATAACGGGGAGACGAAACCGTACAACAAACCGGATCGAGAATCCTAAGCGAAAGCTGTTCAATGAGAACGGGATGCACGATACCATTGAGCCGTGCGGCCGAATCAGGAGAAGCGAAAGCTCGAGAAGCGAGGATGCTGCGGCGAATGGCGCCTTCCTCATCCAAAATGTCCCAACCGAATTCATCCGCGAGAGCATTGACGATATCAGAGCCCGGAACATACAGCGATTTTGCAAGCTCATCCAGATCGATAAGCATAGCGCCACGAGATTCGAAATAGCGGCAGGCAGTCGACTTACCCGAAGCAATATTGCCCAAGACAAATACGGTAAACATCAAGCCCTCCCTAACGCCAATGCGAGTAATTATCGCTCAAATACACTAGAAGGGCTCAAAATACAGCCAAACAGTAAGAGCGCATAAGAGGGAGCTAGGTCCCAAAGCACAACGTGTCTTTAACGCAAAAAAGAGGGAGGCCGCGAGGCCTCCCCCTTCTTCAGTTCAAGCGTACGGCTCGGTGCCGTCCACCGGTCAGCGGCGCCCTGGCCT
>NZ_QROM01000016.1:14379-44410 GCF_003474365.1 Collinsella sp. AF38-3AC | reverse complement strand
TCCGGTCGCACGGAGAGCATTTCCCAGTTGACAAAACTATAGGAACACCCCCCAATACTGTCACGAAAGGGGCCGAGCCGTTCTGATTAACGGTGCGGCCCCTTTTCGTTTTGAGTATGTTGCAACGGGGGGTATCCCGATAACCCCCGATCAACCTATAATTAAAGAATATGGTATTCGACTCGTGTTTGCTGAATTATTGATATATTGATTTTAACTATCTGAATCCTTGCTTTCCCTTTCGCTTGCGAGCAAACAGACGACAATGGCCAGGAATAGGGGAGCAGCATTGACCGAGAACTTCGAACTTAAGAACATCATCGTCACCGGCGGCTGCGGCTTCATTGGTTCCAACTTCGTGCACTACGTGGTGAAGAACCACCCAGGGGTCCACGTGACCGTGCTCGACAAGCTCACCTACGCCGGCAACCGCGAGAATATCGCGGGCCTGCCCGCCGACCGCGTGGAGCTCGTCGTGGGCGATATCTGCAACGCCGAGCTGCTGGACTGCCTCGTTCCCGGCCACGACGCCATCGTGCACTACGCCGCCGAGAGCCACAACGACAACTCCATCGACGACCCCACGCCGTTCCTGCGCGCCAACGTGGAGGGCACTTTCTGCCTGCTGCAGGCTGCGCGGAAATTCGGCGTGCGCTACCACCACGTCTCTACCGACGAGGTCTACGGAGACCTGGCGCTGGACGACCCAGCGCGCTTCACCGAGGAGACCCCGTACCGCCCGAGCTCCCCGTACAGCTCCACCAAGGCGGCCTCCGACCACCTGGCGCGCGCCTGGCACCGCACGTTCGGCGTCCGCGCCACCATCTCAAACTGCTCCAACAACTACGGCCCCTACCAGCACGTGGAGAAGTTCATCCCCAGGCAGATCACCAACATCCTGGACGGCGTGCACCCCAAGCTCTACGGCGACGGACGCAACGTGCGCGACTGGATCCATACCGACGACCACTCGAGCGCCGTGTGGACCATCCTCACGAAAGGCGAGATGGGCGAGACCTACCTCATCGGCGCCGACGGCGAGCGCTCCAACATCGACGTGCTGCGCGCGATTCTCGAGCGCATGGGCAGGCCCGCCGATGACTTCGACTGGGTGCGCGACCGCCCGGGCCACGACCGCCGCTACGCCATCGACAGCACGAAGCTCCGCCGCGAGCTGGGCTGGCAGCCCCAGCACACCGACTTCTCCGAGGGCCTGGACCAGACCATCGCCTGGTACACCGAGAATCGCGCTTGGTGGGAGCCCGTCAAGGCCGCTACCGAGGCCCAGTATAAGGCTCAGGGGCAGTAGCGGGTTGTCTGGTAATTTAAGTTCAGGGCGAATGACGTGACTCGCGATCTGCTCGCCTTGGTATCCTTGTTCAGATAAGAACTCGGCTTGGTGCGTGATGCGCTTCGCCGCCGTGTCCCTGAAAGGTCGTTCTGCATGAAATCCGACGCTCGCGCGCTCGTTTCCGTCATCATTCCTGTGTGCAACGTGGAGAAGTACCTCGCCCAGTGCCTGGAGAGCATTTGCTCGCAGACGCACCGCGAGCTCGAGATCATCTGCTTAAACGACGGCTCCAAGGACAGCTCGCTCGAGATCCTGCGCGAGTTCGAGGCGCGCGACCCGCGCGTCGTGGTGGTGGACAAGCCCAACGAGGGCTACGGCGCCACCTGCAACCGCGGCCTTGAGACGGCCCGCGGCGAGTGGGTTTCCATCATCGAGCCGGACGACTGGGTTGACCCCGCCATGTACCAGTGCATGCTCGAGCGCGCTGCCATGGTGGACGGGCCGGTGGACATCGTCAAGTGTCCTTGGATCGATGTGCACGATTGGGATGACCCGGATACGCAGTACGAGCAGCAATGCGCGTTGGCGCACCGCCTGCCCAACACCACGCATCCCGTGACCCTGACCGACCTCCCCATCATGGTGGAGCAGCACCCCAGCATCTGGAGCGCCATCTACCGTCGCGACTTCTTGAACGAGTGCGGAATCCGCTTCGTGCCGTACCCGGGTGCCGGCTGGGCCGACAATCCGTTCCTCATCGAGGCGTTCTGCCAGGCGCACGCCATCATGACGTTCGACGAGTCGTTCTACCACTACCGTTTCGACCTGCCGGGCGCTACGTACAATCATAAGAAGGACAGTGCCGTGGCCTTGCCGTTCGACCGTTGGTGCGACATGACGGATATCCTCGAACGCCTGAACGTGACGGATCGCGGAATTCTCGAGGCGCATTACATGCGTGGCTTCAACTACATTCACGGCGGCATCGTGGACGACGGCTGGGAGAACCCCATTGTCCAGGATGGCACGCGCCGCGTGTTCTCGCGCATGGATGCCGACATTGTTATTAACCACCCCAAGCTCTCGCCCAAGCGTAAGCGCTTCTACCTTGAGCAGATGGGCATTACCGGCCGCCGCGTGTCGGTGTGGCCGCGCGTGAAGTACCTCGCAAGCGAGGTGGCATTCTTCGTGCGCGCCAACGGCGTGGAAGGTTTTGCACGCAAAGTGGGCAGCTTTGTGGGCGGCAAGCGGGTCGCCCGCGCCCGCGCGAAGGAGAACGCGAAGGGGTAGGGGTCCTGCTTGTGTTCTCATGAGCGGAGCCGCCTGCCGCCTGTCCATAAGCGCGCACCCGACTCTCCTGATTGTGTGTAGCTCGTCGAGGTGAGAAATCAAGCAAGCGCCCCTGTGTTAACATATGTTATTCCGCAAGGGCGGCATCTGCCGCTAACGTGCAATCAATAGGGAGGCGTCGTCGGTGTCCTCACAGACTCTCGCAACGCAGTTCGACTAACATGTCCGGCGCGTGCGACGAGGCGGCCGCGAGTGAGCGCCGCCCCTTCTTTTCCATCATCATGCCCTGCTATGGCGTGGCGGCCTACCTGCCCGATGCCATAGCGTGCGTCCGTGCCCAAACGTGTGCGGACTGGGAGCTCATCTGCGTTGACGACGCTTCTCCCGATAACGTAGCTAGGATCGTGGAGGCGGCTGCCGCACAAGACGCGCGCATTCGTCTTGTGCGTCATGAGGAGAACCAAGGCCTGTCCGGCGCGCGCAATACCGGCATCGCGGCGGCGCGCGGCTCTTATGTATGGATGCCCGATCCGGATGATGCGTACGCTTCCGACCTGCTCGAGCGCTGTGCCGAGAAGATCCGTTCCCAGGCCGATGCGGGGGCCAGGACCGACGTCGTGGTGTTCGGGCTTACCGAGGAGCTCCTCGATTCTGATGGTTCCGCATGCGATGCGCACGACATTGTGCCGGCGCTTGACGGGACTTTTTTGGGTTCCGATGCGCACGCGCAGGTTCTTGACCTCGAGGACCGTACGCTTCTGGGCTATGCGTGGAACAAGGTCTACCGTGCGGAGGTGCTGGACGGTATCGCGTTCGAGACCGTACCCCTCATCGAGGACGTCGTCTTCAACGTTGCGGTCTTTAACCGCGTTGAGAACCTTGCGCTCGTTGCGCGTCCCTTGTACCGCTACGAGAAGCGCGTGGCCGCCAACCTGACGGCCAAATTCGTGCCCGAGTACTACGAGGTGCATCGCCGCCGCATCGACGATGTATACCGCCAACAGGTGTCGTGGGGCCTCGATTCCGCCGATGTTCGCTCCCGCCTCGGGGCTCGTTATGCGCGCTACATCTTGTCCGCGCTCGAGCGCAACTGCGATGCGCGCGCGGGGCTGAACCATGCGGGCCGCGTGGCCTTCTGCCGCAGCATCATGGACGACGAGCTCTTCCGCGCGCTCGTCCTGGATGCGTGCCCGCAGGGCAGGGGAGCCCGCGTGTGCGTGGGCCTCCTCAAGACGCACAGCGCTCTGGTGTGGTGCGCCGCCGGCCGCATCATCCACCTCATGAGGTCGCGTGCCGGCCTCGCGTACCGTAAAGCCACGTTCTCCCGTTAGGAGCTCCCGTGTCCAAGAGCACGTTTGATACATCTGCGCCGCAGCTTACCGTTGCTGTCCCTGCTTACAACGTCGAGAGCTACCTCGCGCGAGGTCTTGAGTCCTACCTCGACCCGCGATTCATGGGCAAGCTCGAGGTCGTCGTGGTGGACGATGGCTCCACCGACGGCACCCGCGCGCTTGCGGAGGACTTCGCCGCGCGCAGCCATGGCGTGATCCGCGTTATCTCAAAGAAGAACGGAGGCCACGGCTCGGCCGTGAACGCCGTTCTGGCCGAGGCGCGCGGGCGCTATTTCCGCGTGGTGGACGGCGACGACTGGGTGAACGCGGACGGTATGGCCGAGCTGCTCGAGCGTCTTGCCGACCTCGATTGCGACCTTGTGGTAGACAAGAAGCGCGAGATCGACATGGCTTCTGGCGAGGAGCGTCCGTTCCCGCTCGCCAAGGGCGTCGTCACGGGTCGTGCGCTCGACTTCTCCAGCGTTCTCACCAACGGCGACACCGTGTTCCAGATCATGATCCACACGCTTACCGCTCGTACGGACTACCTGCGTGGTATCGGCATCCATCTGCTCGAGCACACCTTCTACGAGGACTACGAGTACGTGGTCAAGGCAAGTGTGCCCGCCTCCACCATCTGCTACCTCGATATTGAGGTGTATCAGTACCTGGTGGGCAACGAGAACCAGTCTGTGAGCCAGGCGAACTACGTGCGCCGCTGGGACGATCACGACCGCGTGGTCATGGAGCTCCTGGACTACCTTGAGCGCTGCGAGTACGGCGAGGTGTGCGCCGCGAGCGGGGAGAAGCTTTCGAATGAGTCTGTCTGCTACCTGCGCGAGAAGGTCCACCTCATCGTGGACACGCACTACAACATCGCGTTGCTGTTCGATGAGGAGCGCAGCCGTGGGCGTGCGCGCGCCAGGGCGTTCCGACGCGAACTGAGGCGTGCGGACATAGACCAGTGGGCGCGCGGCGAGCAGCGTTACCGTATGGCCACGCTCCTCAACCGCTTGAGCTTCTCGTACAACTCCATCATGCGCTTGGTCTCCAAGCGCCGTCACTAGCACGCTACCAAGGGATGATCCATGAGCCGCAAACCGCGCATAGCCATATTCAGCGCCGATGCCAAGCTTGGCCACGAGGTCAAGGGTGCCACGCGCTACACGTTCCTCGCGACGCTTCTCGTGGAGCGCGGCTTCGAAGTCGACTTCATCACGAGCGGCTTCCAGCACTGGGAGAAGCGCCAGCGTGATTTGGCGACGTTCGACACGAGTATGCACGCGTTCAACGTGAAGTTCATTGCCGAGCCGAGCTATCCCGCCAACATGTGCCCCCAGCGCATCTGGGCGCACCATGTGATGGCCAAGCGCGTGACGGCGTACTTCGATGCGGACCACGACTACGACCTCATCTACTGCCAGATTCCGCCCAACGATGTGACGCTCGCCGTGGGACGGTCCGCGAAACGCTACGGCATCCCCTTCGTGGTCGACGTGAACGACCTGTGGCCCGAGGCCTTCCGTATCGCGCTCGACGTTCCGGTGCTCTCCGACATAGCGTTCGCTCCGTTCGAGCGCCAAGCTCGCCGCGCGTACGCGTTGGCGGACGCCGTGGTGGGCACGTCCGACGAATACGCCGCGCGCCCCTTCCGCGACCGCGCCGAGGACATCCCCAAGCTCGTGGTGTACGTGGGCAACGACCTCGAGGAGTTTGACGCGGGCGCCGCTGAGAACGTCGGCTCCGTGGAAAAGCCCGAGGGCGAGGTCTGGGTTGCCTACGCGGGTAATATCTCGGCGCTCTACGACTTGGAGACGCTCGTCGAAGCTGTGGCGATAGCTGCCAAGGCGCATCCCGAGCTCAGGCTCAAGATTCTTGGCGATGGCCCCGAGCGCGCCTCTGTCGACGGGGCGGTTGAGCGAACCGGGGCGCCTGCTGAGCTTTTGGGCTACATGCCGTACCGCGCCATGGCGGCTTGGCTCAAGGCGTCCGACATTGTGGTCAACTCGCTGGTGGCGAACGCGCCTCAGAGCGTGCCCACCAAGATCGGCGATTACCTGGCCTCGGGACGTCCCATGATCAACACGTCCATGAACGCCGAGTTTCGTGAGAAGGTCGTGCGCGATGGCTTTGGTGTGAACGTTGTGCCGGGTGACGCCGAGGGGCTCGCCAGGGTGATTTGCAAGCTTGTCGAGGACGAGACAGGACGCGCGCGCATGGGTCGCGTGGCGCGTGAGCTCGCGGCGGCACAGTTCGACCGCCCGCATTCTTACGAGGCGACCGTCGACCTCATTCGGAGTTTGATCGCCGAGCGCTCGAAGTAAACCGCACGCGGCCGCTCGTGCGCGAGGCGGATTAAATGCTGAAGGCCGGCAAATAGGCCCACCTCTTTGCCAAAGTTGTGTGAGAAGGAGTACCAACCGAACGGCGTAGGGGCGGTTTACCTCGCGTTCGTGTTGTCGTTGCGATAGTCACCGAAGGTGTATTTGCTATACACATTGACTTCCCATTGCTTTTTTTCGACCTTTGCCACGGAGTCGAGGATAAAACCAGTTGCGAGGCTTAAGCCGCACAGGAACATAAACGATGCGGCGAGCATGGCGGTGGGGACACGATCGTTTTCTCACAAGCTCCGACAGATCGGCATTTATCGCGTCGTGGTCGACTGATACGATGGGTGCGGACATGACTGCGCCTCCTTGGTTGTTCGAATCTCAGCAACTCGAATCATACCGAAGGCATATGCCATGTCTTTCGTTGTCTAGATATGTCAGCTGTCCAAGTGCGCAAAAGATTTTTTGTTACCCCACAGTTTATTCTCCGTCAAAGGGAGCCTGGACTCTGTGTTCGAGGAAGTCGAGGCCCGCGAACACGGGCCACTCCCTACATTAAGACGCTCTAGCCGCTCTGAAATTTGCGAGAGATAAAGCCGCCGTTCTTTAACGGCGGCTTTTCCTGTGCCTAGCGTAAAGTCCTGCTGCGACAAGAGCGGTGGCGGTCGCCAAGCTTATTGTAAGCCCTGCAGATGCTCCCGGGGTTTTATACGTCATTACGATCTTGTTCGTGCCCTTCTGCACGTTTAGGCATGACAGGCCCTTATCGGCTGCAGGCGCTAGCTCAGCGGCGACTCCGTTGACCGTCGCGTTCCAGCCCTCATCGTACGGAACGCTCAGCAGCAAGGTTCCGTCATCTTTGGCGATGTACTCGCCTTCGATCTCGCCGTCTTCAAAAACCGTCGGAACAAACTCGCTTGCCTTAAGCTCATCGATGATTTGCTCAAAGGTATCCAGATTCAGGGCGTAAAAGACAGGCTCGTCGCCTTGCGGTATGTCGGTGTAGCCCTCTGCTGGCACCATCGCTATGTTGTGCGAGCTTGGGCTATCCAAAGTGCCCGCAATCTGGCGGATATTGTTGTCGAATCTCCAGGCCTCGTTTTGGATAGTTCGCTGGTCGATGGTGAGGGCGACAGGCCAATAGCTGCCGGCGTTCGCGTTTTTATTGATGTAGAGATATCCGATGGATCCCGCCGGCACGGTGACGTTCCATTGCTTTGAGTTCTGACTATCCTGGATGGTTGTGGCCTCGATCTTGGCATAGAGCCCTACATTGCGGCCTAGGATTTTGCTGTACAGGTCGTTCTGCTTCTCGAAGGGGTTCGCACCGTTAAGCTCGCTATTCTTGATGTCGTCTGATGCTGCGACGCCAACGCTAAGCGAGTAAGGGTTCTCGTAGACCGTGCTCTCGGTGCCGTTTTGGGCCGTCTTGGTCGTAATGTATCCTGCGGGGGCGTGCTCGGCGATGGCGTACTTGACTCCCAGTAGAGCGTCGACGGCAAGAATGGGCTCGGCATAGCGGGTCGAAAACTCACCGACGCTGCTGTACCCAAGGGAGTTGAGCAGCGCAATTGCCTGCGGGTTATTGGCAGACGAGTACGACGACAGCTGGTTGTAGCCTAGCGCCAGGCCTTCGTTGAGGGCCGCGCTGCCGGCGCGCGTGGTCGTGCGGTCGATGCGGTAGAACGGCGCTGGATCTTCTTCTTGAATGGCCGCGAGGACATTTGTAGCGCTAGCTACATAGGTAGTGTTGGCGTCTTCGGAATAGCCTGAGTACAGTTGATTCCATATAACGTGGGCGTTGGCAAACAGCTCGATAACGGTAAGCGCTATCAGGGGCATGACGACGGCGGGACGATAAGCTCGCAGACATTTGGG
The DNA here is from genome assembly GCF_003474365.1 of Collinsella sp. AF38-3AC. Taxonomy (NCBI): domain Bacteria; kingdom Bacillati; phylum Actinomycetota; class Coriobacteriia; order Coriobacteriales; family Coriobacteriaceae; genus Collinsella; species Collinsella sp. AF38-3AC. The sequence continues at coordinate 36,287 of NZ_QROM01000016.1, read as the reverse complement.
TTGGTTCTTTAGCGTTTGCAAGGCGTAGCTTGCAGCCCATAGGGTAAAGAAGCTCAGCAAAAAGGGAGTACGCGAATAGAACCCGTTGGGAACGCGCATGCCACACCAGATGTACTCGAGTGGGCTTAAGATGGAGCTTGCGATGAGGATGACAGTTGCGACGAGGGTTGCGATGCGTGTCTTGGCTGGGACCTTGCGGTTAAACAATAGACTCAGTGCAAGCAGCATCATGATGATGCCACTATAGAACTGCGGTGTGTTGTGTTTGTTGCTCCACATGCAGGGGATAAAGCCCCTGACAAGCGATTTAGGACCGGTTCTGAACAGCGGGCCGAGTGCCAGAATAGGGCCGCCCTTGGCCATGGCGAGGATGGTCGGCAGGAACGTCCAAGCGGACAGGAGTAGTCCAAGCACCATGGCACCGGCGAACCGAAGTGCCCGATCGAGCATGAGCCTCCAGCTAAATCCTTCAGCGGTATTGTAATCGACAAACTCCACCAGCACGAAGATGCACAAGAACAGGATGCTAATGTATGCCGTATACCAACAGAACATGACGTTGAGCGCTGTCGCGATGATGAGTCGCGCCATCCTCTGTTTGCGAATGAGCTCGTAGCATCCGTAGGCACAGATGGGGAGAAAGATAAGACAATCAATCCAAAGCGGGTTGCGCAGATTGCTGACGGTCCAACTACAAAAGGTGAACGATGCGGAAAACAGGAATGCTGCGGGCTTTGACAGGCCAAAGCGTTTTTGCACATACCAAGCGCTGCTGATATGGACGCAGCCAAGTTTGAGCGCGCTGATGACAAATACAAAGAGCGTAAGCTTGTCTTGGGGAAACAACACGCAGAGCAGGTTGAAGGGGCTTGCGAGGTAGTAGCTGTAGAGCCCCCACGTGTTCATACCGAGTCCCTGGGCGAAGGAGTAACGAAGATTCGCCTCGCCTAGAAGGACTCGGCGAAACCATGAGAAAAAGTCGATGTATTGATACTTGAGGTCTTCGGTCAGAAACGAGTTGTCGCCAAAGGGGTAGACGTGTCCTGCCGCGGCAAGCGCCACAAAAAGCGCGGCGGAAAACGCAAAGCAGGTTACATAGAATGCGGCGTTTACGAGCGTGCGGTTATTGGGTCGTGTCATCAGATTCCTCATTAGACTCTCGAATGATATAGATGGGGCGACGCTTGGTCTCCAGGTAGACCTTTGCCAGATATTCGCCAATGATTCCCAGGCACAGAAGTTGCATGCCGCCAAACAGCGAAATGAGGCAGGCGAGTGAGGGCCATCCGCCAACGGGGTCTCCCCAAACGAGTGTTTTGACCAGGATGATGATGAATCCCAGTATGGCGATGAGGCAAAAAGCGATGCCGATGAGGACGGCAATGGAGAGCGGCGCTGTGGAAAATGCAACGATGCCGTCGATGGAGTAGAGGAGCAGCGACCAGAAACTCCACTTGGTCTCGCCGGCTACGCGGTTGACGTTTACGTAGGGGAGCCATTTGGTTTTAAAGCCGACCCAGCCGTAAATGCCCTTGGAAAACCGGTTGTATTCGCCCATGGAGATGATGGCGTCGACCATCGGACGCTTCATGAGCCTAAAGTCGCGTGCCCCGTCAACGATGTCGGCGCTAGAAATGCGGTTGATGATCTTGTAGAACATGCGCGCACAAAACGACCTGATGGGAGGCTCGCCTTCGCGAGTGGTTCTACGCGTGGCCACGTTGTCGTAGTCTTCGGTCTGCAGGATCTTGTACATTTGGGGTAGGAGCGAGGGCGGATCTTGCATGTCGGCGTCCATGGTGGCGACATAATCGCCCTTTGCATGCTGGAGGCCGGCAAATAGGCCCGCCTCTTTGCCAAAGTTTCGTGAAAAGGAGTACCAACGAACGGCGTAGGTGTGGTTGCAGGCGGCCTCTGCTTTCATGACAGCGATTGTTTCGTCGGCCGAGCCATCGTCGATGAGGATCGCCTCAAAGGAGACGCTTGGATCATCTTGGGCTATGGTATGGACGACGTTGTCGAGTTCTTTAAGGAAGATAGGAAGCGATTCCTGCTCGTTGTAGCACGGCACGATGATGGAAATGAGCGGCATGGCGGTTTACCTTGCGTTCGGGTTGTGGTTGCGATAGTCGCCGAAGGTGTATTTGCTATACACATTGACTTCCCACTGCTTTTTTTCGACCTTTGCCACGGAGTCGAGGATAAAACCAGTCGCGAGACTTAAGCCACATAGGAACATAAACGATGCGGCGAGCAGGGCGGTTGGGAAGCGCGGAACAAGACCGGTCTGGAAATACTCGACAATGATGGGAATGCCCAGGGCAAGACCGATTATTGCAAACAGGAGCGCAACGAGGCTGAAGAATTTAAGCGGTCGGTAGTCCTTGAACAGCGTGCCAATCATAGCGATGACCTTGATGCCGTCTCTGACGGTATTGAGCTTTGACTCGGATCCTTCGGGGCGATCGCGGTACTCAATGGGCACGTCCTTGATGCGCCAACGGTGGTCGACGGCATGGATGGACAGTTCGGTTTCGATCTGAAAGCCCTCGGAAAGCACGGGGAACGTTTTGACAAAGGGGCGGCTCATGGCGCGATAGCCCGTCATAACGTCTTCGAAACTGTAGCCATAGATCCACTTAATCATGCCGCGGACTAGGTTATTGCCAAAACCATGGAAGGCGCGCTTGTTTTCCTCGGCATAAGTTCCATTGGAAAGGCGGTCTCCGACCGTCATATCGGCCGTGCCATTAAGGATGGGCTCGCAGAGGGCTTTTGCCGCTTCGGCAGGGTAGGTGTCGTCGCCGTCGACCATCAGGTAACAATCGGCATCGATATCGCGGAACATCTGACGGCAGACATTGCCCTTTCCCTGTCGGGGCTCAAAGCGCACTGTGGCGCCGTATTCCGTTGCGATGCGCGAGGTATCGTCTGACGAGTTGTTATCGTATACATAGACCGTCGCCTGCGGAAGCTCGCGGTGGAAGTCGTCAATGACTTTGCCGATCGTGAGGGCTTCGTTGTAGCAGGGGATAATGACGGCAATAGATTCAGAATTCACTCAATGCTCCTTTGATATTCAATCGTAGAAAGTATAGCCGTTTGGCCCTGGCATCCTGAGATGTAGCCGTCTTCCATAAGTCCGAGCGCAAATTCATCTTCTACATCTAAAGGAATGCTGTGATGACTGAATCTGTTGTTGATTACATCGAGCAGCCTCTGGCTGTCGAGGTCGACGCCACCACCATGATCTTTAACATGGCGTCTGACTCGCTGACCAGCCTCAAAGAATGTTTTATTAAGCTCGCTAAGCATGAGTTGTTCTTTGAGGAGTTTAGGACGCTTAAGCTCATCTCGTTTGATATTCACCGCGGTGAGGTCGTGGGCTTGGTCGGTACTAATGGTTCCGGCAAGTCCACGATGCTCAAGATTATCGCTGGTGTGCTCGAGCCTAGCGAGGGCAGCGTTAAGGTTCATGGCAACATTGCACCTCTGATTGAGCTTGGAGCTGGCTTTGATCCCGAGCTGACGGCACGCGAGAACATTTATTTGAACGTTGCGCTGGTCGGCTATATCAAGGAATTTATCGATGCCGACTTTGATGGCATTATCGAGTTCGTTGAGCTGCAGAACTTTGTCGACATGCCGCTCAAGAACTTCTCTTCGGGTATGGTTGCGCGCATTGCTTTTGCAATCGTCGCCATTACCGAGCCCGATATCCTGATCGTCGATGAGATGCTTTCCGTCGGCGACGTGTTCTTCCAGCAAAAGTGCGAGGCCCGTATTCAGCACTTTATCCAGAGCGGTGACGTGACGGTTTTGTTCGTGTCGCATTCCATGGAGCAGGTTGAGCGCATCTGCCAGCGTGCGTTTGGATTGAGAAGGGCGACCTTCGTATGGACGGCCCGGTCGATGAGGTATGCAAGGCATACCGCGAACAGTTCAAGTAGGTTATACTTATTTGCGCTTGGCGGGCTCGCGCTTGCTTGGCGTGCGGGTATTTGCTCCATTAGCTCAGTTGGATAGAGCAGGGGACTTCTAATCCCAAGGTCGACGGTTCGAATCCGCCATGGAGCACCATCAAAACAGCAGGCCGGGCCGTGTGCCCGGCCTTTTGCATAAAAATCGGCGCCCCACTACGCCCCGCAAGGGTCTTCGCCGGACAGCAGTCTATGCACTTTCCTCGCCGCGTCCTCCATGGTCGCCGCGCCGGGGCGCATGTAGTTGCCGTAGTCGGTCTTGAGCTCCGCGTGGCCGTGGAAGCGGGAGGTGACCGTGTCGGGCAGGCCGGCCGCCTGCATCAGCGTCTCGGACGTGTGCCGGAGCATGTCCGGCGGGATGAAGCGCAGGCCCAGCGCCCCGAGCTCCGACTTCCACCTCTTGTAGAGCGTGTCGCCGCGCAGGGGCACGAGGCGCGAGCGGCGCCATGCCTCGACCGCCGCCGGGTCACCCGGGTCGGGGCGCGTCGCGGCCACGATGGCGAGCAGCCGGTCGCGCCCGGCCACGATCGCGGGGCGCTCGCGCACGGACGCCTCGTTCTTCGCCTCGTCCACCAGGCCGTCGGCGTCGGTGTACTTCCGCCTGACCACGAGCGTGAGCGTGCGGACCTCAGTGCCGGTCACGAGGTCGTAGGTCGCCTGGGGCACGATGTCGGCGGGGGAGATGCCGAGCGACTCCTCCATGCGCAGCCCCGACAGGCCGAGTATCAGGTACGCCTCCAGCGGCCGGCCCCTCATGGCGCCGAGCGCCGCGACCGCCTCCTGCGCCGTCCACGGCGCGCGCTGCGGCTTCCTGCGCTGCGGCGTGGTTATGCGCCGCCGGAACGGCCGCTCGTCCATGAGCTCGTCGTCGTATGCCGACAGCAGCACGGCGCGCAGCGTCCGCTTGGTGAGCGCCGGCGCCGTCGACGCCAGCACCGTCGCCTTCACGTCGCCGTGCGTGAGCTTGGACAGCGGTATGTGCCCGATGGCGGGGAGGACGTTGCGCACCATCTGCGAGTCGTACTGCCTGAGCGTCGCCGCGCTGCGGGGCTTCCCCCGGTTGCTGTCCGACTTCCTGAATATCCCCCAGTAGAACTGCTCGAGCGTGAGCGACTCGCCGAGGTTCGCCGCGCCGCCCAGCTCCGCCACGAGGCGCGCGGCCTCTATCTCGGCGTCGAGCTCGCTGCCCTCGACCGTGCGGGAAACCGTGCGGCGCCCGCCGTCGGCGCGCCGCCCCTTGCTCGCCCTCACCTCCCAGACGCCCGGCCTGACCTCGCGGTACGAGCCGGCCCGCCTGCGCTTGCGTTCGGACTGTGCCATAATGTCTCCTATGGTCTGCCCGGGGGTTTGCCTCCGCTTCCTCCCGGCTCTCCTGCCGCCGTCCCGCGCCTAGGTTCCAGCTGCGCGCGGGGCGGCTTTCTGCTATCTAGTCGACGAGTCTGAACTCACCGTCGACCGTCGCCATCTTGTAGTCAGCGCAGTCGTCGCCCCTCCATACGTGGAACTCCCCGGCGTAGGGGACCGCGTCGGCTGTGTACCTGAGGTGGGCTATGACGCTGTCGCCGTTCTTGTAATCGAATATCACGGTCGAGCGCATGATGCACTTGGGCACCCTGCCGGCCTTCGTGAGCTTGGACCATTTGCGCTCGACGCGCGAGGGCTTCTTGTCGCGCCTCACCTTGGCGCCGCACATGGCGTTCGCCACGTCGAGGGCGTCGACCGTGAGCCTTTCGTCCGTGAGCGCGCCGACGTTCGCCCCGAGCGCGGCCATCGCGGAGCGTCGGGCCTCCTGCTCGGCCTCGCGCTCGATCCTCGCGAGCTCCGTCATTCGCCGCTCGCGCTCGACCTCGGCCTCGCTCATCGGCCTTCCGTCGCGGTCGTAGTAGGTGATCTCGCAAGGCCCGACCTTAATCTTGGCGGCCTTCCTCTTCTTCTTGCCGAACGGCCACATGGCCCCTCCCTTCTGCTGGCGCTCCTCTAAAGGCATCGAATTCGACGCCTTTGAAATCGGCGTCCCTCTAGCCCCTCTCGTCCCGCTCGCCCATGTACCAGACGACGCGGCCCTTGCAGACCACGGGCTCGTCGCCCGGCCCGGCGAGGATGTCGTCGTACTCGCCGCTGTGGCTGTCCGCCGTGAGCATCACGGTCGAGCGGCCCCGGGTGTAGTTGCGCACCACGGCGCCGTAGTCGGACGTCTCGGCCAGCACCGGCTGGCCGTTGACCGGCTCCATGTCGGGGTCGACCAGCAGCAGCGCGTCGTGGGGGAAACGGTTGTCCATGCAGCCGCCCTGCGCGTGGACCATGAAGCCGCGCGGGTGCGCGTCGGCGATGGAGGCGGGGACCTCGACCTCGTCGGCGAGGTTCCCCTCGTCGCACGGCTCGCCCATGTGGGCGAAGCCCAGCAGGGGGACCATGCGCGAGGTGCCGCTGATGGCGGCCTCGGTGGCGTCCTCTCCCATGAGGTCGGCTACCGTCGTGTCGAAGAGGTCGGCGAGTTGCTCAAGCCGGTACATTCTCGGTTGAGATTTGCCCGACTCCCACGAAGCAACGGCGGCCTTGGTTACCTTCGGGTTGAGTCTGTTTCCGACGTCCTCCTGGTTCCAATTACGCGCCTCACGCAGGGCTCTTACTCGGTTTGCGAAACTCATGGACCCTCCTTCGGTTAAACGTAATTTAATTCTAATTAAAGAAAAATTGATTTATAGATAATTTTAAGTTGACCCGTGGTCAAATAAGGTTTAACCTTTAGTCAACGAAAGGAGGAGCAGATGCAAAGCTTGCAGGAGTACCGAGAGGCAGGCGTCGAGCGTTTTCAAAAGAAGAACATCGCCGCAGCTCTTGGAATCTCTTTACCGGCATACGACGCTCTCGAGAACGACCAGGAGCACCGCATGAACCCTGCCAGAGCTAAGGCGCTCGGGGAACACTTCGGAGTTGACCCGACTATTTTTTTGGCTGAAAAGTCAAATTAGATTTGACCAAACGAAACGGAGAGAACCATGAACGAGAACTACATCGACATCGAGCTGGGCGGCTGGAACATCCCCGAGGCCATCACGGTCGAGGCCGAGCCCGTCGAGGCCCGCGACTTTTCCGACTTCGAGCTGTAGGGGAGGGCGACATGAACAAGGACTACAGCGTCACCTTCGAGCCGAATGAGGGCCTCGACGGCGACATGTGCGAGACGGAGGAGTCGGTGAAGGGCCGCATCTGCCGCCTGTTCGGCTTCGAGAGCCGGTGCTTGAGCATGCAGGAGGGCGACCTCAACAACGCTGAGATCGCGGGCACGCGCTACTACGTCTACACCTCCGTGCGCTTCACCGCCAACGGCATCGGCTGGTCGACGGACTTCGAGAACCTGGTCCGCGACGAGGCGCTCGACGAGCAGCCCGCCGGCTCCGAGCGCTAGGGAGGACGGCATGGGAGACGAACTGCTAGGGCTGCGGCCAGATGTAGGGGGCGAGGACGGCGGCGATCGCGAAGACCAGCGAGAGCGCCGCGATGGCGAGGCTAAGGATGTTCACCTTCCTCGACTGCTCCGCCTGCACGGCGGCATTCCGTCGCTGTTCCGCGAGCTCGTCGTCGTACCTGCGGGAGTACTCGCGGAAGGCCTCCAGCTGGGCGCGGTTCAGCTCTATCGCCTCGCGGAGGAGCCTGAGCGGCTCGGCCTCGACGGTCTCGGCGCCCATGGCGCGCCGCGTTGCCGAGGGGGGTGTCCTCGATGTCCTCTAGGAAGCCGCTCGCCCGTTCTATCAGGGTGCTGAGGCGCTCCGATGCGTTCTCGAAAGGGTTGCTCATCGCATCTGTCCTCTCTCTCGGGGTCGTTGTAGCGGGTATCGCCATGCGTTCGAGGATAACGCTTCTGCTCGGTGCCGGGGCGGCGTTCCCGGTGACCGTGCTGAGTGCCGAGGAAATGTATCTGAACGGCTGGAAGGCCGGGAAAAGGAGGAAGTCATGATTCAACTGATTATCGGAGCTGGTCTGGGACTCGGCGGCGTGGCCGCCGCCGTCGCCATCAAGCGGTATAACGAGGCCGAGCGCGAGAGGGCCGCCGGGCCCGCGGACCATTGGGGCAACAAGTACGAGGCCCGCATCGTCTCGCCCGCGTGCGCCCTGCCCCTCATCCTGGTAGGCGCCGTCATCGCCGCCACCGCCTGCCTCTACACGCAGGACACCGGCGAGGTATGCGTCATCCGCAACCTCGGCGGCTCGCTCGCCGGCTCGACCTCCGAGGCCGGTTTCCACGCCAAGGCCCCCTGGCAGGACGTCGTGACCTACGACGTCCGCAACAACCTCATCAACTTCTACGGGGACACCGACTACGAGGTGGACGGCGGCTCCTACGACGGCAAGCAGGTGACCATCAACGACAAGTCGGGCGCCAGCGCCAACATCGACATACAGGTCAACTACTCCCTGAACCCCGACGCCGCGCTCAGCCTCTACAGCGAGTACGGCACGCAGGAGAGCTTCGTGGAGAAGTACATCTCCAACGACGTCCGCGCCGTCACCCGAGAGGTGTCCGGCAAGTTCGACACGGTGACGATGCTCACCGACCGCTCACAGTTCACCAAGGCCGTCCAGAAGGCCCTCACCGAGAAGTGGAGGGGCATAGGCCTCACGGTCGAGCAGGTGAGCGTGCAGGACGTCCGCTACCCGAAGAACATCACCAAGAGCTACAGCGAGGCGCAGGCGGCCGAGGTCGCCAAGCAGAAGGCCCAGAACGAGCAGGAGACGGCCAAGGTCCAGGCCGAGACCAAGAAGATCGAGGCGCAGGGCCAGGCCGATGCCAACGCCATCCTCGCGAACTCGCTCAACGAGAACGTTATCCAGCAGAACTACATCGACGCGCTCAAGAGCATCGGCAGGGACGGCAACCTCGTCGTCGTGCCCGAGGGCTCCCAGCCGCTGGTCGGCACCAAGTAGGGGCCGCCCGCCGCGCGCGGGCCGTCCCCGGGGCGGCACCGGTTCCGCAGGCCTCCACAGACCACACTGCGGACGTTCCAGCCGGTGCCGTGCCGGGGGCGGGGCCCCTACACCCGCCCCGCCTTCCTGCGAGGGGCCGCGCCCGGCGACTCGGTGGCGCGGCCCGGTGGCGGGGCTCTACACGAAACGGAGGAATCAACGACATGGAGGAGATCGCATGGACGGGAAGTCCGAACGCTACGGCAGCCCGTGGCTCACGCAGTCCGAGGCCGCGTCGTACGCCCGCATCGGCAAGGAGCGCATCGCGCAGCTCATCGCGACCGGCAGGCTCCGCGCCTACTGGTCGCCCGGCAGCGACCCGCGAAGCCCTAACCGCGCCAAGCTGGTCAACAAGGACGACATCGACGAGCTGCTGCGCGCCGACGCCGTCGAGGTCCGGGAGGTGTCCCGTGCGCTTTTCGGGGCCGCTTAGGGCGGCGGGCGCCGCGGCGGGGCTCGTCGCGCTCTGCTGGCTCATCGACTACGTGGTGATGCCGGCTGTGCTGTGGACGGTGCTCGCCCTGTTCGGGGCGGTGCCGGCATGACGGCCCGCATCGAGTTCTCGGTGCGCCTCGTGGCCGGCAAGCAGCGCCACAGGCTCGACCGGCGCCACGCACGGATGTACACGCCCGACGAGACGCTGAGGGCCGAGCGGGCCATCGCGGCGGCGTGTAGGGAGGCGATGGCCGAGGCGGGCATCCAGCCCCTGCCCTTCGGCCCGCACGAGCCGGTGATTCTCACCGTCGACGCCTACCGGCCGCTGCCGGAGAGCCGGCCCAAGAGCGTGCGCTCGGAGCCGGACACCTACAAGCCGGACGCCGACAACGAGGCCAAGCTGGTCATGGACGCGCTCAACGGGCTCGTCTGGGCCGACGACGCGCAGGTGGTCGACCTGCACGTGGTAAAGCACCCCAGGGTGCGCGGGCAGGCCGAGCGCATGGACATATCAATCGCGCCCGGGTGGTCCGGGCGCAAAGACGAAACGGAGGAAATGTAATGGATTGCAAGAAGAAGCCGGAGCCGTGCCGGGCGGGCACGTTCATCGACTACATGAACGACCTCGGCATCAACGCACTGTTCAACGCCGAGTCCGAGACGTCGGCGACCGGCATCGACCATGCCGTGCTGCGCGGCATCGGCTACTGCGCGGGCATCGCGCAGAGCGCGTTCGACGAACCTCGCGACTTCACGCCCGAGGAGCTCAACGCCGTGATCTCGTACGCGATGCACTGCGAGGAGGAGTTCAAGAACAAGGGCGCGGCCGGCGTGCTCGCCCTCATGATGGGCGACGGCGCTCTCCTCGACGAGGACAACTACACCGTCACGCCCTACGAGTTCGATGAGGTGGTTGTCGATGGGTAGCGAGATCATCGAGTTCAAGGACGATGCGGGCATGCCCGTCAAGTTCACCTCGCAGGACATCCGTGAGCGCCTGTGCCCGAACGCCACCGACGGCGAGCTGGCGCTGTGCGTGGAGCTCTGCAACCGCCAGCACCTGAACCCCTTCACCAAGGAGGTCTATCTGGTCAAGTACGGCAATGCCCCCGCGAGCATCATCACGAGCTACCAGGTTTTCAACCGCCGCGCGAACCGCCAGCAAAACTACGGCGGCATCAAGAGCGGCGTCGTGGTGCTGCGCGACGGCGAGGTCGTCAAGAAGAGGGGCTCCGCCGTATACAAGCAGGTGGGCGAGCAGCTTCTGGGTGGCTGGGCCGAGGTCCAGTTCGTCGACGGCAAGGAGCCGGCCTACGTGGAGCTGGCGCTCACCGACTACAGCACGGGCAAGAGCAACTGGGCGAAGATGCCGGGCGTCATGATCGAGAAGTGCGCCAAGGCGGGCGCGTGGCGACTGGCCTACCCCGACGAGTTCGGCGGGATGTACACGGGCGAGGAGATGGACCAGAAGGTGGCGCAGGACATGCGCGCCGGCACTCAGGCCGTCGAGGCCGAGAGCGTCGAGCCCGTGGCCGACCCGCTGCAGCCCGTGCGCGACCTGTTCCGCCCGTTCATGGCGGCGACTGGGCTCGACAGCGCCGGGGCCATGGCCGCCATCTGCGCCGCCGTGGGCTGCGCGTCGGGCTCCATGCACGACATGACGCTCATGCAGGCGCGCCGCGCTGCCTCGTGGATGGAGGAGGAGATCGCGGCCCGCAAGGCGCAGCCCGCGCCCGCCGCCCCCGAGCCGGAGCCCGCGCCCGCCTATGAGCCCGCGCCAGACGAGTATGCGAACGACGACGACCTGCTGGGAGGCTTCTGATGGCAGACGAGACTACGACAGTGATGCCCGATGAGGGCAATGCCATCGAGAAGAGGGCAGGCGTCGAGGAGATCAAGGCGCTGCTCGACTCCGTGACCATCGACGGAGACCTCAAGGGGCAGCTCGACGCGCTCGCCAAGGCGGTCGACGAGGCCATCGAGGACTACCGCGACCCGAAGCCCATCGGGAGCGGCGAGCGCCTCAAGGAGATGCGCAGGTGGCGCGCCAACGTCCGCAAGGTCAAGGAGCCCATCGAGGAGCGCCGCAAGGCGTCCAAGAAGCGCTACACCGACCTCATCAAGCAGTTCGACTCGACCATCGGCCGCATCACGGCGCCCATCGACGAGCTCGACAAGCGCTACAAGGCGCTCATCGACGAGTACGAGGCCCAGTGCCGCGAGAACGTCCGCGCCGAGCTGGAGGCCCACTATGCGGAGCTGGCGCCCAACCTCGTGCCGGTGCTGCCGGCCTCCGCGGTCATCGAGGACGCGTGGCTCAAGCCGAGCGTCGGTACCGAGAAGGCCAAGAGGGTGCTCGAGGGCGTCGTGGCGAGCCTCGCGCGCCAGTACGAGTCCGTCATGGACATGGAGTACGCCGACGAGTCCGAGCGCGGCTGGGCCGTGAAGTGGTGGGCTGACAACCGCCCGGACGACTCCGGCGAGGTCGCCCGCGCCGTGAGGCGCCACCGCGAGGAGATGGAGCGCGTCGCCGAGCTGAACGCCGGGTACCGCGCCTCCCGCGCACCGCGCCCGGCGCCCGAGCCGGCGCCCGAGGCCCCGCGAGTGGCCCCGGAGCCGGAGCCGGCTGCGATGGCCCCGGAGGTCGCGCGACCTGTCCCGCAGGAGGCCCCTGCGGCCGCCTACCGCGTGATCATCGACTGCCCGGACGTCGAGACGCTCCGCGCGGTCAGGGCAGTGATGGTGTCCGCGGGCTTCCACGGACGAGTAGAGAGGGCCTAGACATGGCATTACCGAATCTCACCGCAGAGCAGCGCAAGGAGGCGATGGCGAAGGCCGTCCACACGCGCCGCGAGCGCGCCGCGTTCAAGGCGGCGTGCAAGGCGGGCAACATCCCGCCCGAGGCGGCCATCGAGGCGCCCATCGCGCAGAGGCTCAAGGTCGAGGAGTTCGCCCGCTCGTTCCCGGGCATCGGCCCGGTCACGGCGCGGAAGATCGTCGAGGCGTGCCACATCCGCGACGGCCGCCGCGTGAGCGGCCTGGGCTACATGCAGGGGCCGCGCCTCGTCGAGGCCATCAAGGGCTGCATGACCGCGAAGGAGGACAGGCAGTGAGCATCAACCGAGTGAACATCAGCGGCAACCTCACCCGTGACCCGGAGCTGCGCGCCACGGCGAGCGGGACGCAAGTCCTGTCCTTCGGCGTCGCCGTGAACGACCGCCGACGCAACGCGCAGACGGGCGAGTGGGAGGACTATCCGAACTTCGTCGACTGCACCATGTTCGGCAACCGCGCCGAGGCCGTGGGGCGATTCCTCGCCAAGGGGATGAAGGTCGCCATCGAGGGCAAGCTGCGCTACAGCTCCTGGGATAAGGACGGCCAGAAGCGCTCGAAGCTCGAGGTGATCGTCGACGAGCTCGATGTCATGGTGCGCCGCGACGGGCAGGCCCAGCCGCAGCAGAGCCTCGCGGACACGGTGCCCGTGCAGCCGCAGGCGCAGGCCGCGCCGCAGTGGAACGCCCAGCAGGCCTACGCCGCGGCCCCGCAGCCCGAGTTCTACGACGAGGACGTGCCGTTCTGATGAGGCGCGTACCCGACACCATCCGCGACCACTGGGAGGCGGCCCTGTTCGCCGCCTCCTTCGCCGCGGGCTTCCTGTTCTTCTCATCGCTTCTCTGGGGGTGGTTCTGATGGCCTTCACCGTGTTCGACAGCTTCGCCGAGGTCTACGACGACTTCGACGCGAGCGACCCCGAGGACCTGCGCGACCGCGCGATGCTCGCCGACGCGATCATGATGTACGGGCTGCACGGCGTCGAGGCCGACCTCCCGAAGCACCTCCGCCGCGTCTTCAAGGCGATGAAGAACGCCATAGACAACTCCAAGGACGCGCGCGGCAGGGGCGGCAAGGGCGGCCGCCCGCGCAAGAAACCAGTTTCCGACAAACCCGAAACCCCGGTTTCGGAAAGTGAAAACCTAGGTTTTTCAAACGGGAAACCGGTTTCCGACAAACCCGAAACCCCGGTTTCGGAAAGTGAAAACCCTAACCTAACCTACCCTAGCCTGTCCTGTCCTGAACTGGATTGTGCTGAGCTGTCCTGTGATGGGGGCGATGCCCCCGCCGCGCCGCCCGAGTTCGAGCCGCCGTCGCTGGAGGAGGCCCGCGGGTACTTCGGCGCCAACTGCCTGAGCGGCGACCCGGACGCCTTCTGGGCCTACTTCGAGTCTCAAGGCTGGGTCAAGGGCAACGGCCAGCCGGTGAGCAACTGGGGCGCCCTCGCGCTCGACTGGTCAAGGCGCCAGAAGCGCATCGACGCCGACGACCGGGCGAGGGGCAAGCCCACCGCCTCGGAGGTCGAGGCCGCGACGTTCAGGCCCACGAGGACGCCCGAGGAGGCGCTGGCCGAGCAGGAGCGCCGGTGGGCCGCCGAGCACCCGGGCATCGACCCGGCCAAGGTCGAGGCCCCGCGGGGAACGACCGCGAGCAGGGACCAGTTCGGCCTGTACCAGGACGCGCGGAGGCTGCTGGCCGCCCGCGCCGCATGCGAGAGGAGGGCGTCGTGAACCTCGAGAGGGACGGGGCGCCGGACATCCCCGACGGCGCCGCGAGGTGCTGCGAGACGTGCGACCGCTGGGTGCCGGGCGACGGGTGCGGCATCTGTGCCCACCGGGCCGAGGCGGCCGTGCTGCCGCGCGGCGTGGACCTCGACGCGATGGCGGCGAGCATCACGCAGGGCGACCACTCCTGCGGGAGGTGGGATCCGTGGCGCGGGCTGTGAGGCCGTGCGCCGGGCAGGCCGCGCTCGACCTGTTCGGGCCGCCGCGCAGGCGCCCCATAGACGAGGACCTGCGCTGGCTCACGAGGGTCTGGGGCTGCCGCGAGGAGGACGTCATGCCGCACCTCAGGCGCCTCTACGCCGAGTTCGCGGCATGGGACGCCGACGAGAGGGCGAAGGTGCTCGTCGACTTCTACTGGCCGCGCCACAAGCCCGCGTTCGACGGGCTGACGCCGGAGCAGGTCGGGATGTACGACCGGACCATCGACTACCACACGGCATGGGACCGCTGCTGGGCGATCAGGCGGGGCATGGACCCGCGCGAGGCGCTCAGGGTCGTGTCGTGGGACTACGGGAACGACAGGCCGTCCGTGACGGCGGCCTAGGAAGGAGGGGCCATGAGCTCGAGATGCGGAGAGTGGCCCGAGGGGGACCCGCGCCGCTGCGACGGGTGCAGGTTCGCGGAGCGCGTCGAGCGCGTGATGGCGGCGTCGGGCGACGTCCGCGAGGTCTACCGCTGCGCGAGGCGCCCGGAGTTCGTGCACCGCACGCAGGCCGAGGCCCGCTGCAACTACTGGGAGGCGCGATGACGGTCGACGGGTACCTGACCTGCTCAACCTGCGGACGTTCCGCGAGGTGAGGGACGACAAGGCACAGGCGCTCAAGCCGCTCGAGGAGGCGGCCGAGGCGTTCGGCGCGTGGCAGAACTGCGACGGCATACGCCAAAGCCAGATCATGACGGCGCGCCGGGCGTTCCGCGTGGACCTCATCGACGAGTGCCTGGACACCGTGCAGGCCACCGTCAACCTGCTGGCAGCCGTCGGCGCCACGCAGGGCGAGGTCGACGCCGCCATCCGGCGCATGGACGAGAGGAACTGTGAGAGAGGACGTCTGTGATGGAGACTTTGGAGCAGATCAAGGCGGATGCGGTCGAGGTGTTCTGCTACGACCGTGAGGTCAGGCCGCAGGACAGGGCGCACGCCTATCTGGGGAAGTACCGCGTCAAGCGCGGCTACAACGACACGGCGATGCAGGTCGCGGTGGTCGACATGATCGAGCGCGCCTACGAGGCGGGAAGGGCGGGAATCGCCGACGCGAACCTCGTGCAGAACCTGCGCCGCCAGCTGACGAGCATCGAGGCGACCGTCGGGGATGCCATAGACCTGCTCGACGAGAGCGTAGGGGGCGGACTGCGATGAGTGACTCGAGGGTCGGCGGCTACCCGATGGGGGTGACGGACGCCGCCATCGAGCGTCACTTCGGCGGGGCCTGCGAGCCTAGGATGTGCGGGAACTGCAGGCACTTCTGCGGCAGCGACATCCACGTCGACTACGGCTACTGCCACCTTAAGTTCGAGCGCGCCTTCGACGCGGAGGCGCCTGATCGCAAGGAAGGGTTCTGGCGCCTGGCGAAGTGGGCCGTGGCGTGGCTCATGGAGAACCTGCTGTATTGCGAGGACGAGTGCGGCGAGTGCCGCGACTACGAGGAGTTTGGGTTATGAGTATCGAACTGCCAAAAGACGCAGAGGGGCGCGAGATTCCTCTGGAAACCAAGGTGATGTACGGCTGCGGCGGCACGGCCCGAAACATCGTGTACTGGGTGTTCACGACCGATTCCGACCTTGAGAAAGAGTGGTGGAACTGCTGGAGCGCGGTCACGGACACGGGCAGGAAAATCGACCCCGGGCTCATGCACCTCACCCCGCCTGACAGCTGGGAGAAGCTGGAAGAGGACTTGGATAGGTGCATCGAAGAGAGCGACCTTTGCATGTACTACAACAACCAGAATCCGGACTGTAATAAATGCACCATCTCCGGCAATGAATCGCGTGGTTGCACTTCGGTAGCGCTTGAGGACATCAAGAGGCGTATCCGCAAGCTGAGGGGTGTGGACTGATGTTGCAGCAAAACACATGCGTCTACTGCGGCAAGGTTCGCTTCAATTTCAGCCGAGACGATGACTACGGCATGTGGATCGAGAACAACGACAACGGCAAATATGTCATAGCCGTTGGAGAACTGTTTGTTGAAAGCTTTCCGATTTGTTTCTGCCCGTTCTGCGGACGCAGGCTGAAGGAGGACGAATGACGGCTCCGGCATCGACCAAATACAAGGTCAGCAAGAAGGTGGTCAAGCGCTACCTAGCCGACCATGACCTTACGCAGAAGCAGTTGGCACAGATGGCCGGCATCACTCCCGGTGCGCTTAGCGCTCTCATCCGCTGCCAGCGTGACATGCGCGTGGGCAATCTTTTCGCGCTTGCCGACGCGATGCGGATGGACCCGCGCGACCTTGTGGAGAAGGTGGACGAATGATTACCGATGAAGAACGGCGCAATGTGGCGGCGAATATACGAAGCGCAGCCGAGAGAGCCAAGGATGATCTTAACGATGATTCCAATTACTCTAAGCTCGCTGTGCTCTATGTTGTGTCCTGCGCGGTTCGCGGGGTTCCGCACTACAAAGACCTGCTACACCTTGCCAACCTAATCGACCCGCCGACAACCCCTTACATCTGCGAGAAATGCGGCGGCGAGTGGCCGTCCGACATCATGTTCAAGCGCTGCCCATACTGCGGGACGGTGGTTCTTGATGAAGCGCATTAAGTTCGCAAGGCCGGTCGATTGCCCGACGTGCGGTGCGACCCCGTCGCACCAGAAGTGGAAGCCACGCAAGTTGGTGTACACAAACGAGGTGGTCGCGATAGGGGACGTCGACCCAGTCGACGCCGTCCATTGCCCTAGGTGCGACCTCGTCTTCGGCGTCGTGCATTACGAGCATGACGACACGTATATCACGAGTTGGACCGAGTTTGAGACGATCCCACGGTATTGCCCATGGTGTGGGGAGGATTTGACAAATGCCTGACAACGAGATGAAGCCGGTGTTGTCGCCGTCCGTCGAGCTGTGGAGGCCGAACGGCCCCGCCGCGAGGGTCGCTGCCGTCCTCGTGGCCAACGTGGAGGCGGGCCTCATTGAGGCCATCGCGCCCGCGTTGCGGGGCACGAGGCGCGAGATGAGGAAGTCCTGCAAGAGCCTCGACCCGGTGTGGCTGCGGGCCCGCGCCCGTGCGCTGAGGCGCTCCCGCCGAAACGTCGAGACGCTCAAGCGCGAGGGAAGGTGCAGGTGATGGCGAGGACCGGCCTGCGCATCGGGGCCCGCCGCCACATCTTCAGGCGGCCGGGCGTGCCGTACGGAAACTGACAGACAAGGGGAGGGCGCCATGCCGGCACCCTCCCCGCGGCCCGTTTGGGGGATCCTTTGAGGGGAACGTCGAGGCTTACGGATGGGCCTTTTGGCCCATCTACGGAATCTACACATATGCCGCTCGGGGCCGAGCTCGCCCGCCGCCGGCGCAAGGGCTACCGGCTCTGGACGCCGGACATGGTGCGCTCGATGCAGGCGCACCCGGAGAGGAGCGCGGCCGAGATCGCGGCGCTCCTCGGCGTGACGCCGTCGAGCGTGCGCCACGCCCGGCAGCGCTACGGTCGCTTCGGGACCGGCACCGGGATGCTGTGCGTGGTGTGCGACGCGCGGCCCGTGTTCGACACCTCGGTGCAGGCGAGGAGATGGGGGCTGTGCAAGGGGTGCTATCTGGCGGAGCGGAAGAGGCGGCTCGAGGAGGAGGCGGAGAGCAACCGCATACGACAGGCCGCGCACAGGAAGAAGGTCGAGTAGCCGAAAGGCCCCGGTTTCCGGGGCCTTTTCTTTAAACGTTACCCCCTTTCTACGCTCGTGGGCAAACGCACGCGCTTGTCCACGTGCGTAGAAAGGTGGGAACGTTCGCGTTTCCATATGGCTATCTACCAGCGGAAATGTGATTTTGTGGCGGGAAAAGGGCGTGAAAAGCTGACCAAGGAGGGCATCGAGGATGCCGTCCGCCTGTGCCGTGCCGGAATGACCGACAGGGACATCGCCGCATATCTCGGGGTCGCGCGTGAGACCTATAGCCGTTGGATCAACCACCCCAGAACGGACAACCAGCGTCAACTGTGTCACGTCCTGAAAAAGGCCGAGGTCGAGCGCAAGGCGACGCTCGTGGGCCGCATCATGGACGCGAGCGGCGGCAGCTGGCAGGCGGCGGCGTGGCTTTTGGAGCGCAAGTACCCGCAGGAGTACGCCAAGGCGCAGCGCATCATGGACACCACCGACACGGCGGTGCTCAAGGCCGCCAAGGAGCTGGTGCTGTCCGTGCCGTCCTCAATCGGCGGGGACGAGTAGCCGATGCCGCTCACGAGGATGCAGCGCGAGTACCTCGCCAACTGCACGCACCGCTACAACGTGAAGTGCGGGGCGACGGGCTCGGGCAAGAGCTACGTCGACATAGCCGTGACCATACCGCAGAGGCTTCTCGCCATGAGGGGCGAGGGGCTGGCGGTGATGATCGGGAACACCCGGGCCACGCTCGAGCGCAACATCCTCGAGCCGATGCGCTCGCTCTACAGTGAGGACGTCGTCAGCCAGATTGGGCGGGACAACACGGCCAAGATATTCGGGCGCAAGGTCTACTGCCTCGGGGCGGACAAGAAGACAAGCGTATCCAAGATTCAGGGCGCCACGTTCGAGTGGGTCTACGGCGACGAGGTCGCCACGTGGAGCGAAGATGTGTTCCAGATGCTCAAGAGCCGCCTGCGCTGCCAACACAGCCGCTTCGACGGCACGTGCAACCCCGACAGCCCGAACCACTGGTTCAAGCGGTTCCTCGACGGCGACAGCGACATCTACAGGCAGGACTACACGATCTGGGACGGTGCGCTGGCACCGGATGTCATCGAGGCCCTCATCAAGGACTACGGCAGCGGCGTGTACTACGACCGCTACATCTTGGGCAAGTGGACGCTGGCCGAGGGCCTGGTCTACCCCGGGTGGGAGGGTGCCCTAGAGAGCCGGTATACGGGCAGCGCCGCCAAGTACGCGGTGTCTTGCGACTACGGAACACAAAACGCCTTCGCGGCGCTTCTGTGGGCATTTGACGGCAAGGTGTGGCACGTGGCGGACGAGTACCGCTACTCGGGCCGCGACACGGGGCACCAGAAGACGGACGCCGACTACGTGGCAGACATGGCCGACTTCGTGCGCGGGCTGGGCAGGCCGCCCACGTTCATCATCGACCCGAGCGCCACGAGCTTCATCGCCGCGATGCGGCAGGCCGGGTTCAAGACCAAGAAGGGGCGCAACGACGTCGCGGACGGCATACGAGAGACGGGGGTGTGCCTGGGCAACGGCACGGTGCGCATCTCCGATGCCTGCGCGGGGCTGATAGGCGAGCTCGGCGGCTACTGCTGGGACGCCAAGGCCGACGGCGACAGGCCCGTCAAGGTCGAGGACCACAGCTGCGACGCACTCCGTTACGGGGTGGCGACCATGCGCATGTACAAGCCTGCGAAACGGCAGGTAAACCCATTCTTTGAACGGAGGTAGCGGCTTTGTCTAAGGGGCCTTTGGTGACCGATGGCGACCTCAAGGCGGCGGCGTCGGCGACGGCGTTCGCGGCCGATGCCATCGAGCGGCACTTGTCGGGCGAGATGTACCGCAACGCCGTCACCGCGAACGAGTACTACCGCCAGCACAACGTCACGATCAACCGTTTCGTGCAGAAGATCTACTCGTGCTCCGGTGCCGAGGCCGAGGACTTCACGGCCTCGAAGCTGAGGCTGGCGAGTAACCTGTTCAAGCGCCTAAACGTCCAGCGCTGCACGTACTCGCTCGGTAAGGGCGTGAGCTTCGTGGACGTCTCGGCGGGCGGCAAGGACACGACCAAGGAGGGGCTTGGCGACCGCTTCGACGACGACGTCATGGAGATGGGCCTCAAGGCGCTCATCCACGGTGTGTCATTCCCGTTTTGGAACCTCGACCACATCGACGTGTTCACCGCCGACGAGTTCTGCCCGGTGTGGGACGAGTACTCGGGGGCGCTATACGCCGGCGTGAGGTTCTGGCGGCTCGACTCCGACCACCCGTGGCACGCGACCCTCTACGAGCAGGACGGCTACACGGAGATGGTGTCGGGCGGCAGCGGCTTCGACTTCGAGGTGGCCGAGGCCAAGCGCGCCTACAAGGTCACGTATCGGGAGATACCGGCGGACGGGATGAAGCTGGCCGTCGATGCGGAGAACTACTCCCGTCTGCCAATCGTGGCGGTCTGGGGCAGCGACGCGCACCAGAGCACGCTCGTCGGCATGCGCGAGAGCATCGACGCCTACGACCTCATCAAGAGCGGCCTGGTGAACGACACGCGCGACTGCGCACAGATCTACTGGCTCATCAACGGAGCCGGCGGCATGGACGACAGGGACCTCGACCTGTGGCGGGCGAAGCTCAAGCTGACGCACGTGGCCGAGGTCGACGCCGAGCAGGGGCAGTCCGTGACGCCGTACACGCAGGAGGTGCCCGTCGAGGGCCGCAAGGAGACGCTGGCGCAGATCAAGGCCGACATCTACGAGGACTTCGGCGCGCTGGACGTCCACACCATCGCGGCGGGGGCGACCAACGACCATATCGACGCGGCATACCAGCCGATGGACGAGGAGGCCGCCGAGTTCGAGCGCCACATCCGCGAGGGCATCATGGACATCCTCGCGTTGCAGGGCATCGAGGACACGCCCGTGTTCACGCGCACTCGCATCAGCAACACCAAGGAGCAGGTCGAGACCGTGTGCCTGGAGGCCGAGTGGCTGGACGAGGAGACGATCCTGCGAAAGCTGCCGAACATCACGCCCGACGAGAGGGCGAAGATTTTGGAGCGCAAGCAGCGGGAGCAGGAGGAGCGCATGGCAGCGCTGCCGCCCGCCCTGGCGGCGAACGCGAAGGGTGCCCAGGAGGGCGACGAGGAAGGTGATGAGTGATGGCGGCATTGCAGGTGCTTGACGGCGACCTGTGGCAGTGGGACACCGGGCGCGAGGTCGAGGCCGTCGGCTGCGAGCAGGTGCATTTCGCCAAGTCGACCGCGGGGGCGTGCTACACGGTCGAGGTGGCCGACAGCAAGGCGAAGGTTCCCGACGAGCTGCTTCAGGCGGCCGGGCGCGTGTACGCATGGGCCTACATCACGGACGAGGCCTACGGCGGGCGTACGCGTATCGAGGCGCTCTGGGACGTGAAGAGGCGAGCAAAGCCCGCCGAGTACGTCTACGAGCCGAGCGACCAGCGCACCATCGAGGACGCGGAGACGGCGCGAGACGAGGCCAAGGCCGCGCAGAAGGCTGCGGAGGCCGCACGCGACAGGGCTGTCGCCGCCGAGGTCAAGGGGGCGCGCGCCACGACTCTCGCCTCGGGCTCGGAGGCAACGGCGGCGATGGAGGGCAACGTGCTGGTCGTCGGCGTGCCGAAGGGCGACGCGCTCAGGTACAGCGACCTCACCGCTGACCAGATCGCGGAGCTCAAGAAGCCCGCAACGGACGCCGCGGCCGAGATCGGCAAGACAAACGAGAAGTACAAGGCCATGCTCACCGAGCAGGCCAAGGCCTTCGGCGACGCGCAGCAGGCGCGCACCGAGTCATATGCGGACGCCGAGCGCGCCCGCGACGAGGCATACACGAAGGCCGAGACGGACCGCGACGCCGCCTACAACGAGGCCGAGGGAAAGCGGCAGGCCGCCGAGGGCGTGCGCAGCGAGAACGAGGGGGCGCGCAAGAGCGCCGAGACGGAGCGCGATACGGCCGAGAAGGCACGTGTGGAGTCCGAGGCCAAGCGCGAGCAGGGCTGGACCGACATCAAGGCCGATGCAGAGAAGAGCGTGAGCGACGCGGTCGAGCGCGCC
>NZ_QROM01000016.1:0-14369 GCF_003474365.1 Collinsella sp. AF38-3AC | reverse complement strand
GCAGAGAAGAGCGTGAGCGACGCGGTCGAGCGCGCCGACGCCGCCAATAAGGCGGCTACCAAGGCCATCGCCGAGGTGAAGGCCACCGAAGCGAAGCTGTACCCAGCGGCCGAGAACATCCTCAAAGGAAAAGTCAAGGAAACTTTCGTCCACGTGGATGATGCTTTTCCCTCTAGCCTTCTGGGTATCGAGGTGGAGGGAGCCTGCAAGCAGGACGGCACGCCATCGCCGGACAACCCCGTGCCGATTGAGGTAATTGAAAATCCTATTATCCATATTTGCGGTAAGAACCTATTGAAAGTTGATGATTCAAGTGCAACCGCTAGAGGTGTTACGACAAGTTCCAAAGACGGTGTAATCACGCTTTCTGGCGTTGCGACTGAAAATGGATATAGTGGCAGCATCGCAGGTGTATATTTGCCGAATGGCGCGATTGGCCAAAAACTCGCGCTTAAGATTCATGCGATTAGCGGGACTATTCCACAGGTTAATCTACTAAACACGCGTTATAAATTGCTTCTTTATTCTACGCAATCGTCAGCTGTGCTCAATGAGCAGATTGCATATATGACGTGTAATGTCGTAAAAGGCGTAACCTATGACTGTAAGTTTTATGTGACCATTGAGGTTTACGGAGATGCCGATTCGGGCAAATATAGCCCATATAATGAAACTTCTACATCGTTCACGCTCCCAGTCGAGCATCCCTATCTAGCCAAGCTCCCCGACGGCACGGCAGACGAAATCGTGGTGGACGAAGAGGGGAATGTGGAGCTGGTGGCGCGGGTATGTGTTGATAAAAACGTGCGGGAGGTTGGTTGTTTCTTGCAAGGGAAATGGTACGAATTGCGCACGAGAATCGTGCCATACGCAAGCTCGTCGGTGCCTTCGAGCATCTACGGAAGGTACGTGCTTTGTAACACTCTTCCGTATAAAAACGCAGTGGCGAGCGGAGAGGGCATTTACCGCACCTGGAATGGCATCAACGTAAAAGACACGTCGGGCCGCACCAAAGAAGAGATTCAGGCTGAAGTGGACAAGAATGCCCCGCTTACGATTGTCGCGACTATGCCTGAGACACGCTATCCCCTAGGCAAAATCGAGATGCCCAAAGCTCAAGACAGCATCGTCAACGCATGGACGGACGCGGAAGTGACGCCGCGCACTGGCATCGAGTACACGCGCGACGTGAACATCGTCGTGGCGAACCTGGAATCGGCAATCGCATCCATCACCCAAGGTTAGGAGAAGAAAATGGCAGTTAAGAGCAAGGCGCGTCATGACCTGACGCTGCGCAGCATCAAGCGCGAGATTCAGGCCGGCCGCGACGTGGCGTTCTGGCTCGACAAGGCCTACGCACACCTTGACAGCGGGCTCTTCGACGAGGCAGATATCGCGGAGGTCGAGGAGCTAGCCGCCGCGTACTACGACGGGCTCGACAGCGCGGAGGAGCCGACCGAGCGGGAAGGCGAGTAGGGAAGGGCCCCGGCTTCGGTCGGGGCCCTTTTCCGTTATGCGCGGGCGACCATGCGTGCCGACGATTGGAGGCGGCGCATGGCGAAGGATAGCGCTCACGAGTTCTCAGACGCCGAGATTCGGGCGTTCGAGCGCGAGGTGGCGGGAGTGTACGGCGAGGCGGGCAAGACCGCCTACGCCAACCTCAAGCGCTATCTGGCGCAGTTCGAGGCCGACGATGAGAGGATGCGCGAGCGTCTCGAGGCCGGCGAGATCACCAAGGCGCAATACAGGTCTTGGCGAAGCGGGAGGATAGCGGCGGGCAGGCGCTACCGAATCGTGCTCAAGCAGTGCGCCGAGGCCATGACGCACGCGAACGTCGTCGCTGCCGCCGCCATCGAGGGCAGGCTGCCCGAGGTCTACGCCGAGAACTACAACTACGGCACGTGGCAGGTCGAGAGCGCCGCGGGCGTTGACACGGCCTACGCACTGCAGGACGCGTCAACCGTCCAGAGGCTTCTCACCGACCACGACAGCTACCTGCCAAAGCCGTCCGTCAACGTCGCCAAGGACGTGGCGTGGAACCGGCGGCTCATCGCCAACCAGATCACGCAGGGCGTGCTGCTCGGCGAATCGATACCCAAGATAGCCAGGCGCATGCAGGACGTGACGGGGGCGAACCGCGCGGCTGCGGTGCGCTTGGCGCGCACCTCGACGACGGCGGCGGAGAACGCCGGGCGCGTCGACAGCTACAGGCGCGCGCAGTCCCTCGGAATCGAGCTCAAGCAGGAGTGGCTGGCGACGCTCGACGGTCGCACGCGCTCGAGCCACAGGAAGCTCGACGGCGAGAAGGTCGAGGTCGGGGAGAAGTTCAGCAACGGGTGCCGCTATCCCGGCGACCCGGAGGCGCCGTATGCCGAGACGTGCAACTGCCGCTGCACGCTCATCGCGGCCGTCGAGGGCGTCGACTACAGCGACGGCAAGCGCTGGAGCAGGCTGCCCGAGGGCATGACCTACGAGGAGTGGAAGGCGGGCAAGCCCGCCGTCACCGGCGCCAAGCCCGCGAACCGCACAATTTCAGAGTTCATGGACATGCCCGGCACCAAGCGCAAGCTGGACGTGGCGGGCGTGTCGCCGACCGAGGCGAGGAAGAGGCTCACGGAGCAGCTCAAGGAGTACGGCATACCGTCCGGCTCGTTCCGCAAGATGAGCGCGGGGGACCAGCAGAAGGTGTTGGACGCGGCGCTGGCCCGAATTCGGCGCATCGCGGGCAAGCCCGATATGTCTGCTTCCGTCTACTCGTGCCTCAGTGGGGATCAAAGGGATGCGGTGAAAGGCATTCTCAAGCGTTCGGACAAGGCTGCCCGTAGCGTTTACCTGAAGCATGAGCGGGATTTCGTTTTGCTGAACGGCGGATGGGGCGGGACCGCCCACTACAGCCCAACGGACGGTGGCGTGAGGCTCAACCTCGAAAGAGTGTTTTCGAAAGATGGATTGAGACCCCAAGGAACGACCTGGTTCCATGAGTTCGGGCATATGATTGACAGCCTGCACGCGGACATCTCGAGGACGTACGGCGGCGGCGTGTTCGCCAAGACCATAAAGAGCGAGGTCGAAGCCTACATTGACGCAAGGCACAAGGAGATGCGCGACGGGCTTAAACGGGCAGTCAAGTCAAAGGACATCGGATGGCTCGAGTCGAACGGCTACCTCATGGAATGGCATGCTGACTACCTAAGGAGACATCCTGACAAGGTGGCCGAGGCGCTCTCGGGCCTCAAGCACACGAAGGCTGCCACATATAGCTCCGTCGCCTCCGAGATAGGGGAGATGAGCCACGCCGAAAAGGCCGACCTTTCCGACCTTTTCGGCGGGGCAACGCTGAACAAGTGCAACGATGGATGGGGCCACAGCAAGAGTTATTGGCGGCCGAAGGGAGCGTCCGAGGACTACCAGCTGGCAAGGCTTGCGCAAGAGGGCTTCGCCGAGTTCTTCAGCGCAAGCACCGCGAACCCGGAATCTCTCGCCGTCCTGCGCAAATACCTACCGGAATCGAGTAAAATATTTGACGAGATGATGAAGGAGTGGCTGTGATGGTTGCCGAATTGCATACATGGGAGCAGGTCGACAAGCTCGCGGCCAAGTTCGAGGAACGTTTCGGCTATGAGCCGACATGGTACGGCAATGTCGATGAGGTCTATGCGGCCCTCAAGGAGTCGCTCGACTCTGGCGTTCCAAAACTCGAGAGGCAGGACCCCGAAATCTGTCTCTAGCGCACGACGGCGCATCATCAAGATCGACGAGTGCCTGACGACAAGAGGTTGATATGCTCACATTGGAAGAGGCCATAAAGCCGATTCTGGAAGAGGAGGCCGTAGACGGATACGGCCCGGTGTGCGCATACGAGGGCAAATACCATTGGTTCGTCGGTTTCGGTTTCGATGGAAAGATGGCCCCGGGCGACACTCCGTATGCCATCGACAAGGAAACGGGGAGGATTGACTTCTTCCCGATTCCATTTTTCCTCAGAGGCGAGAGTCCATCCGCTATCGAGCTTGAGATGGACAAGGCCAACGAGATAAAAGTCAAATAGATCACAGTCAGCCCCGCCACGGCGGGGCTTTTTTCATGCCGCGTGACCGTGCCGCGACACTGCCCGCAGAGAGATTGAGGCAGGCATGAAAGAGCTATTCACATGTGCGAGCTGCGGCGACTGCGCCGTGAGGCTCGGTTTCGGCTTCACGTTCCCGGATACCTACATCTGCACGCAGCGCGGCGACGAGGTCGAGCCCGACGACGGCTGCACGCTCGGGTGCGCCGGCATGCCGGTGCAGGCCGTCGAGGCGTGCGAGGTGGACGTGTCCGGCCGCGTGGGCTACGGCACGGAGGTGCTGGACTGATGGCCACACCGCGAAAGGTCGGCAAGGAGAAGTGGAGCGCCAAGAACGACACGTGGACCGACCGAAACGGTGCCGTCACGGAGGGAATGAGCGCCAAGGGCTTCAAGCGCGGCACCGCCAAGGGCCTGCTTGCCTCCGACATCTCCGGCCTCGTCGAGGTGCGCGCCGACAACCGCGAGGCCATCGCCAACGCCATCGACCGCGCGC
This sequence comes from Collinsella sp. AF38-3AC, assembly GCF_003474365.1. Lineage (NCBI taxonomy): Bacteria > Bacillati > Actinomycetota > Coriobacteriia > Coriobacteriales > Coriobacteriaceae > Collinsella > Collinsella sp. AF38-3AC. The sequence continues at coordinate 9,807 of NZ_QROM01000016.1, read as the reverse complement.
TCGTAGCCGCGCTGGAGGAGATCGGCCTCGTCGCGGAGGGCTACGCCAAGCGCGCCTGCCCGGTCGATACGGGCCGGTTGCGCAACTCCATCACCCACATCGTCGACGAGGGCACCCGGCACGTCATCATCGGCACGAACGTCGAATATGCCGCCTACGTCGAGCTGGGAACGACGCACCAGAAGCCGCAGCCCTACCTCAAGCCGGCGGCCGAGGACCACGAATCCACATACCGCTCCATCTTCCGTAAACACCTGGGCGGATAGCGCCGCGTTACGCCGTTTGGATACTCACCCTTGCCGCGAGGTATTGCGGCGCGGGCCCCGCCGAGGCAACAGGCGGGAACCCGCCCATTCCGAAGCAAGGGAGATTCTGTTGGCACTCACACGAAAGATGCTCAAGGCAATGGGCATCGAGGACGAGAAGATCGACCAGATCATCGACGAGCATGCCGAGAGCGTGGACGCGCTCAAGGCGCAGCGCGACGAGTTCAAGGAGGCCGCGGACAAGGCGGACGGTTACAAGAAGGAGCTGGACGCACTCAAGGCCAAGGGCGAGGGCGCGGGCGAGTACGAGGAAAAGTACAAGGCCGCCGTCAAGAACCTAGAGGACTACAAGGCCAAGGTCGAGGGCGAGAAGGCCGCAGCCGAGAAGCGCAGCCTGTACCGAGAGCTGCTCAAGTCGGCGGGCGTCGACCCCAAGCGCATCGAGACCGTTCTCAAGGTCTCCGACCTCGAGAACGTGACCGTCAAGGACGGCGCTATCGAGGACGCGGACAAGCTCACCGAGGGCATCAAGGCCGACTGGGCCGACTTCATCGCAACCACGACCGTCAAGGGCGCCGACGTGGCCCACGCCCCCAAGGGCGAGGGCGGCAAGGACATCAACGAAATGAGCACCGCCGAGTACATGAAGTACAAGGCGGAGCAGAGAGGCTAAGGGGTATCTATGTCGAACACCATCCTCACACCCAACATCATCGCCAACGAGGCGCTGGACGTTCTGCGCACCAACGCCGTCATGGCCAACCTCGTCCACCGCGACTACTCCTCCGAGTTCGTCGCCGGCGTGGGCGACACCATCACCATCCGCAAGCCCGCCACCTTCGAGGCCAAGGAGTTCACTTCCGAGGTCGAGGTGCAGGACGCCACGGAGAGCAAGGTCGACGTCAAGATGGACAAGCTGCTCGACGTGACGTTCGCCGTCACGTCCAAGGAGCTGACGATGGGCATCGTCGACTTCTCCGCGCAGTTCCTCGTCCCCGCCATGCAGGCCTTCGCCGACAAGATCGACGGCTACCTGCTCGCGCTCGAGAAGGACGTCACGAACCGCGTCGACCACACCAAGGGCGCCATCGCCGTGGCGGACATCGTCGCCGCCCGCAAGTTCCTCGTGGACGCCAAGGCGCCCTCCACGGAGCGCCGCTTCGTCTACGGCTCCCAGGCCGAGGCCGACCTGCTCAACACCGAGGCGTTCACCAACGCGTCCGCCGTCGGCGACAACGGCACCGCCCTCAAGGAGGCGTCGCTTGGCCGCAAGTACGGCCTCGACTTCTACTGCGACCAGAACGTGCAGAAGACCACGGCAGAGACGGCCAACTACACGCCGTCCATCGCGTTCCACAAGAACGCCTTCGCGCTCGTGACCCGTCAGCTCGAGATGCCGCTCGGCGCTCCCAAGGCGTACTCCACCTCCTACGACGGCTTCGGCCTGCGCGTCGTGCAGGGCTACGACCAGAAGACCAAGACCGACACCGTCTCCATCGACATGCTCTGCGGCGTCAAGACCCTCGACAAGAGCCTCGCCGCCGTCATCACCGATAAGCGATAGGCGCGGAGATGCTCGAGCAGGTGCTTCTGTCGCTGCGCAACTGGTTCGTCGCAGGCAAGCGCACGGGGCGCGTCCGCATCGAGGGCGGCCGCCTCGTGCCGCCCGCGGGGCTCGACCTCAAGGAGGGCCAGTACATCCGCATCACGGGCTCGACGTTCAACGACGGGCTGCACTCATGGCCCTACAACGGCCTCACGGACGAGGAGTTCGTCGGTACCGTCTGGGCGCTCGCCGTGCCGCAGGCCGTGGTCGACCTCGCGGACGAGATCGCGGCATGGCAGGCCGAGCACGCCGAGGAGCTGGACAGCCCGTATGCGAGCGAGAGCTTCGGCGGCTACAGCTACACGCGCGTCGGCAGTGACGGCCGACCGCTGACGTGGCGCCAGCAGTTCAAGGCGCGTCTCGACCCTTGGAGAAAGCTATGAGCCGCCTGTACGAGCGCATGCGCGTGCCGTGCGTCCATGTGGTCCGCAGGAGCGTGCCGGACGGCGAGGGCGGCTGGACCGAGACGTGGGCCACGGGCCGCGCCTTCTCCGCTTCCATCGTCCGCGACACCTCGGCCGAGGCCCGCGTCGCCGAGGCGGCCGGAGTGGCCAACACCTACACGGTGACGTGCTCCGAGGAGCTGTCCCACGGCGACGTCTTCAGGCGCGTGCCCGACGGGCAGGTCTTCCGCGTGACGTCGAACGCCGACGACGGCCGCCCGCCCGCGTGCGCGACGTTCAGCTTCACCCAGTGCTCGGCCGAGGAATGGAGGCTGCCGGATGCCGACTAGGACCGCGGCGCTCGCCGCATGGCTCGGTGGCTTCGGCATGCCAGCGCACTCCGCGCAGGCCGTGCCGGACGACGCCGAGCTCCCGTACATCACGTTCACTCCGGTATCCGGCGCGTGGGGCGACGGCGAGCAGGCCGTAACCGTCGAGATATGGCGCCGCACCGGGAGCGAGGCCGAGGCCAACGCCGACGCCGAGGCCGTCGGCCGCGCGCTGGGGCTGGGCGGCGTGATGCTTCCCTGCGACGGCGGCGGCCTGTGGGTCAAGCGCGGCTCGCCGTTCTGGCAGGCCGCCGACTCGGGAGAGCCCGGCGTCAAGCGCCGCTACATCAACCTCTCAATCGAGAACATCACGACCTTTTAGGGGGTCCCATGAAATACACCCAGATCCCGCAGGACACGTTCAACAACATCCAGCTGAACGCCGGCGTCCTGCTCAAGGGCTTCGACCCGGAGAACGGCACGCTCAATGCGACCGACATCCTCGGCGCGACGTCCGGCGGCGTCAACTTCACCGCCACGCCCAGCTACATCGACTACGGCGAGGACATCGACAACTGCCCGAAGAACATGAAGGAGCTCAAGCAGCTCGACGGCTGGGAGGCCAAGATGTCCGGCACGTTCGTGACCGTGACCGCCGAGCTCGCCGCCAAGCTCACGGGCGCCGCCGACACCGCCACCGACAAGGTGACGCCGCGCAACGAGCTCAAGGCCGCCGACTTCGCCGACCTGTGGTGGGTCGGCGACTACAGCGCGGTCAACGAGGACGGCACCAAGGGCGCGAGCGCCGGCTTCTGCGCCATCCGCCTGCTCAACTCCCTGAGCACCGGCGGCTTCCAGATCCAGTCCGGCGACAAGGCCAAGGCGCAGTTCGCCTTCGAGTTCACCGGCCACTACTCGATGGAGCACCCCGAGACGGTGCCGTTCGAGATCTACGTCAAGGCCGGGACGGAGGCGACGGCCTAATGCGCATCGACGAGTTCACGGCCGACGAGTTCCTGACGTCGGCGCAGCTGCTGGCCGAGGTGGCCGAGGAGGCCATGGGCGGCAAGCTGGGCGAGGAGGTCAAGCGCGCCTTCGTCTCCTACCGCTCCGCGGCCAAGGCTGCCAAGGCGGAGGCCGGCGGCGACGAGGCCGACGCGAAGGCCAAGGTCGAGATGGAGGCCGTCGACATGGTCGCGGGCCTGCTGCCCGTCCTGCTGCGCGAGGGCGGCGAGCTTTCGCTCAAGTTCCTCGCCGCGCTCGATGGCCAGACCCTCGAGGAGTACAAGGCGTGCTTCTCGATGGCGAAGTACGCCGCCGACATCAAGGCCGCGCTTGACGGCATCGACGCCGTCAAGGAGATCGCCGCGCCTTTTTTTCGCTAGCCGCCGACGACCCGGATCTGCTCTGGCTCTGCATGGGCGAGTACACCGGACCCCGGCGTGCTCGCCCTTTTGCTAGGTACCTGTCCGCGAGGCAGCGCAGGGAGGCGGAGGGGGCCGCGTACAGGGTCTACCTGACGGAGTCCATCCGCCTCGCCGTGCAGTCGCGCTACATCGCCACGCCCTACCTGGAGCTGGTGCGCGGCGCGGCGGAGCCGGCGGACACGCGGAGCGGCGACGAGATCGCGGCGGACGTAATCGGCAAGTTGGGATTGGAGGTGCTGTAGATGGACCTTCTCGACCTCTTGGTCAAGATCGGCGTCGACGACCAGGCGTCCGGCAAGGTCGACGGCATCGCCGGCGGCATCGAGGGAAAACTCGGCAAGGCGGCGGCCGCGGCCGCATCGCTTGTCGCGGCCGGAGTCACCGCCGTGGCCGCGGGTGTCGCGGCGGTGACCGGCATGAGCATGAACGCCTACGCCGCGTACGAGCAGAATGTCGGCGGCATCCAGAAGATTTTCGGCAACATGGGCAAGTCCCTCGAGGACTACGCCGCCATGACCGGCCAGACCGTCGAGCAGTGCTCCGGCAAGTGGCAGCAGCTCGAGCGGGCCCAGACGACGGTGCTGGCCAACGCCGACCGCGCCTACATAACGGCCGGCCTGAGCGCCAACCGGTACATGGAGCAGGTGACGGGCTTCTCGGCCTCGCTCGTCAAATCGCTCGGCGGCGACACGGTCAAGGCCGCCGAGTACGCCGACACGGCAATGGTCGACATGAGCGACAACGCGAACACCTTCGGCACGGCGATGGAGGACCTCCAGAACGCGTACCAGGGCTTCGCGAAACAGAACTACACCATGCTCGACAACTTGAAGCTGGGATACGGCGGCACCAAGGAGGAGATGCAGCGCCTCGTCAAGGATGCGCACGCCGTCAACGACGCCGTGGACGAGTCGAGCCTGTCCTTCGACAACATCGTGCTCGCCATCCACACGATGCAACAGCAGATGCAGATCGCCGGCACGACCTCGCGCGAGGCCGCGACGACCATCGAGGGCTCCTGCAACATGGCCAAGGCGGCCTGGGAGAACTGGGTGACGGAACTCGGCAAGGACGACGCCGACATGGGCAAGCTCACGACGGAGCTGGTCGAGTCGGTCGAGACGGCGGCCTCCAACATCGTGCCGCGCGTGGCGACCATCGTGTCCACGGCCGTCGAGCAGCTCCCCGGGGTCATAGCGACGCTGGCGCCGGTCGCCGGCGAGGCCTTCGCGTCGATAGCCGACAGCGCCATGTCGGCGCTCTCGGGCGCCTTCGGCGGGTTGGACGAGATAGGCGCGCAGGTCGGACCGGTGCTCTATGACGGAATCGTGAACGGTCTGTCGTTCCTCTCCGGCGCGGCGGCCGACATCATGACCCGGCTGGGCGGCTACCTGGCCGAGAACCTGCCGTCCATCATGGAGAGCGGCCTGCAGATTCTCACCGGCCTCTCAGAGTCCATAGCCGAGAACGCGGGCGTTCTTGCCGAGGGCGCGGCGAACCTCATAGTCGGTCTGGCGCAGGGTATCGCCGACAGCCTGCCGACCATCATCGAGCAGGCCCCGGTCATCGTGCAGAACCTCGCCGACGCGATCAACGACAACGCGCCGACGCTGCTCGGTGCCGGCATCCAGGCAATCGTGACGCTGGCGCTCGGCATCGTGCAGGCGATACCGACGCTCATCGCGAACATCCCTGCCATCTTCCAGGCCTTCCTCGCCGTGTGGTCAGCGCTCGACTGGATCAGCCTCGGCCGCAACGCCATAACGGCGCTCGGCCAGGGCGTGGCGAACATGCTCGGCTTCATCGGCTCCTGCGGCACCAACGTGGTGTCCGCCATCCGCGGCGCGATACAGAACCTGCCGTCGACGCTGTCGAACCTCGGCAAGGTCGCCATGTACAACCTGCAGGGCGCCATCTCGGGCGCAGTCGGTGCAGTGAAGGGCGCGGCGCTACGCATCGCGTCGAACATCGAGTCCTCCTTCCTTGGCTTGCCGGGCCGCGTGGTGTCCATCGGCCGCAACATCGTGCAGGGAATCGCCAACGGCATCGCCGGCGCGGCTGGCGTCGTGGTCAACAAGCTTACCGGCGTGGTGGGCGGCGCCATCGATGCCGCCAAGAACCTGCTCGGAATCCACTCGCCCTCGCGCGTGTTCCGCAAGATATTCGGCTACGTGATGCAGGGCGCGGCCCTCGGCATCGACGACACGGCGGACGAGCCCGTGAAGTCGATGGAGTCCGCCGTCGGGAAGGTCGAGCGCGCCGCGGCGTTCGATGCGACGGTCAGGGCCGACGGCCCGCGTTACGGCGACCGGACCATTTCCGGCACCGGGGAGGGCGTTGTCGCGGACGGCGGCGCATCGGCCGTTATCGGCTGGCTGGCCGAGAACCTGCCCTACATCATCGCGGAGTTCACGCCCGTCATGGGCGAGTCGGAGTTCGGGCGCAGGGCGAGGAAGGCGGTCGCGTATGCCTGATATCGAATATGAATCGGGCGCGGGGGCGGTCATCCCGCTCAATTCCGGCATCTACGTCGGCAGGCCGAACGACCTCTTCAGCCGCGAATGGGACTACAAGATCGGGTACCGCGCGCTGTCGACCGCCTCGCGCGGCGCCCGCAAGGCCTCGTTCAGGGCGGTCTTCGCCGACATGGGGCTGGCCGACGAGTTCCGCCGCTGCGCGGACCTCGACGTCTCGGGCAACACGCCCGGGACGCTGAGGGTCGGGGACTGGTTCCAGCGCTGCCTCGTCCTCGCGTCGAAGGTCGACGGGGTGCGGGACGGGCTCTTCACCGCTAAGATCACCGTCGTGCTGCTCGACGGCCTGTGGCGCAGGGGCTTAACGACGGAGTTCGCGCCCGTCATGGGCTCGTCCGGGTACGAGTTTCTCGACCTACCGCATGACCTCCCGTACGATCTCGGGCTGACCCCGCCGAAGCGGTACGCGCGCAACCCGGGGCATTCCGACAGCCCCGCCCGGTTCATCGTCTACGGGCCGGCGGTCAATCCCGCGGTCCGGCTCGACGAGAACCTGTACCAGGTCGACGTATCGGTGCCGGACGGCGGCTACATGGAGGTCGACCCGCTGCGGCGCACCGTCTCCGTGGTCTCCGCCGACGGCGACGTCCGCGACGCCTTCGGCAAGGCGCACCGAGGCAGCGGCGCCGGCTCGGGCGAGTATATCTTCGAGCGCGTGCCGGCCGGCACCTGCGAGGTCTCGTGGGACAACAGCTTCGGGTTCGACCTGACGCTCTACGAGGAGGAGGGGGAGCCGGCATGGTCCTAGTGGTGAGCGACCCGGCGGCCGGGGACGTCCGTGAGATCGAGGAATTCGAGCTTGACCTCGCGTTCGGCAGCGACGAGAACGCCCTGAAGCTCGAGGCGCGCGCCGGCGAGGCCCCCGAAGAGGGCCAATTCGTATTCATCGACGGGACCGAGTACGGCGGCGTCGTCGACGAGGTCACCTACGATACGGGCAGGGACGCCTCCGGCACCGTCCTGTGCAAGGGCCGCACGTGGCACGGCATCCTGGCCGGCAAGCGCCTCCTGCCCGATTCGGGCAGCGGCTACCTCGCGGTGAGCGGTAAGGCGGGCGAGGTGCTCGCGTCCCTCATATCCCGCATGGGGCTGTCCGGGCTGTTTTCAGCCGCCGTAGACGATACGGCGGTCAGCTACACCTTCGACCGCTTCGCGGACGGGTACGGCGGCCTGAAGGCCCTGGCGAAGGCGAACGGGCGAAAGGTCTCGATGCGCCGCCTCGGCGGCAAGGTCGAGCTGTCGCTGCCGCCGGTTGTCGACTATGCGGACAAGGTCGACTCGGACCTGCTCGACTTCACGCTGACGAGCGTCCACCGCTGCGTCAACCACCTGGTGTGTGCCGGCATGGGCGAGCTCGAGAACCGCGCCGTGGTCCATTTCTACGCCGACGCGGCGGGCAACGTCAGCCACGTGCAGAGCCTCTTCGGCGTCGACGAGATATGCGCGCTCTACGACTACAGCAATGCCGATGAGGCGAAGCTGGAGGAGGAGGGCCGCAAGAAGCTGCAAGAGTATCAGACCCAAGGCAGCGTCGAGGTTGCGGCCCACGACGATATCGACGTGGACGTGGGAGACATGATCTCGGCGCGCGACAACGCGCACGGGCGCACCGTGAACGCGACGGTAGCGAAGAAGATCGTGAAGGTCTCGCGCGGCGTTGCCGTGTACTCATACGAGGTCGGCGGCGAGACCACGACCAAGATGAGCAGCAGCGGAGTCGCCGAGAGCAGCGGCGGCGGCAGCGGAGGCGGCGGGCACGCGTACCTGGCCGGCAAAGGCCTGACGCTTAACGGCTACACGTTCGCCGCCGAGGTCGACTCCGCCGAGCTCAAGACCGTCGAGGCCAAAGCGGATGCGGCGAGAACCGCCGCCTCGAACGCGAGCGCCGCGGCAGGCGAGGCGCAAGAGGCCGCAAAGGGCGCGGCCACCGCCGCCGAGGAGAACGCCACGGCCATAGCGGGCAAGCAGGACGCGCTCGCGGCCGGCGCGAACGTCAGCATCGACGGCGCGACCATCAGCGCGAAGGATACGACCTACGGCGAGGCCACCGCGACGGAAAGCGGCCTCATGTCGGCGGCGGACAAGGGCCGGCTTGACGGCCTGGCCACGGGCGAGACGGTGCCGAAGAAGGCCGAGACCGCTGGCAAGCTCGCGGCTACCCGCACGGTGGCCATCTCGGGCGCGGTCAACGGCAGCGCGACGTGGGACGGCTCGGGCGACCTGTCGATAGTGGTCGCGGGCGATGCTGCGGCGGCGGGCTTTTTGGCCGCGCACCCAGTGGGGACGTACATGGAGACGAGCGGTTTCGACCCGTCGGACTACGGCGGCGAATGGCAGGCTGTGCCCAGCGTCGGTCCGTATACATGGATCAGGACGAAGTGAGGGAGACAGGCATGTCCAAGACAGACAACATCACGAAGTACACATGCGACCGCTGCGGCGAGAGCGTGTACCTACAGCAAGGCGCTGCGGCGGCAGGGGACTGGCGTGAGGTCGAGCGCTTCGATCAGTACGGCAGCAGGGCGACCCGCCTGCTGTGCAAGGGGTGCACGGACGAGTACAAGAAGCTCGCCGCCAAGCACGACGGCGAGTTCCAGCAGTTCATGAGCAACGCGAAGGAGTAGTAATGGCATTCGAGATAGTAGACGGCATGACGGGCACGAAGCATATCAGCTCGGACGATCTGGCCGCGCTCAACACCGCGACGGTCGGCAAGGCCGACTGCGTGCTGGAGTACGGCGACGACTTCGCGCTGACGATGCAGAGCGCGAACTCAGCGACGCTCGGCACCGGCGTGGGCATGGTCGGCGGCAAGCGCTTCTGGAACCAGGCGGCGACGAACCTGACCGTCCAGAGCGGCACGCAGGGCCAGAAACGCAACGACCTCGTCGTGGCCCGCTACGCGAAGACCAGCGCGGGTATCGAGAGCATCACGCCCGTCGTCGTCAGGGGCAAGCCCAGCACGGGGACGGCGGCGGACCCCGCAACGACCTCCAACGACCTGAAACTCTGGCGCATCCCGCTGGACGGCATCAGCGTCGGCACGCCCGTGAGGCTCTTCGGCCCCGTGGCCTCGCTCGCGACCCTCGGGGATTCCGTATCCCTGTACGAGACGAAAAACTGGAGCGTCGTGCGCGTGGGCATGACGGTCTACGTCCGCGCCACGCAGATCATCGCTGATCCTGCTGAGGGCATCAAGTGTCCGTACATCATTCCCGAGGAGCTGCGGCCGTCCCATGCCTGGTCCGCGGCGATGGTCACC
>NZ_QROM01000015.1:0-45488 GCF_003474365.1 Collinsella sp. AF38-3AC | reverse complement strand
TCCGGTTCGACCGGGCCGCGCGGCAAGGAGATATATTGCCAGACCGGAGGGGCGCCGGGGGCGGGAATCACGCACTCCATATTTTGTTCACAAATGAATAGAACCCTCAGTTGCTTCACTGAGGCCGTATTCGAAGCAAGAGCTTCTGATATTGGCGATGACCAGCTGGTTTATAGGTGTTAAGGCATCGGTCATCTCTGTAGCGCCACTTTACTCCAAAAGCATCAGCTATTTGTTTCCCGTCGGTAAAAGGCAGGTTTTGTTCGCCAAGCGTTCTTATATATAGAGAAGTTCGGGTTCGAACCCGTGGCTCGGCAACAAAAAGCGACCAACCGGAGTAAATCGCTTTCTGTTCTATGGTGGGCCGTCAGGGGTTCAGCCTGCTCCGCAGGCGGCCGCTGCGGCGCTTTCGCGCCTTGCGCGCTGCGCTGGCAAACGCTCACGCGTTTACTCAGCTCCGCGCCCCGACGGGTTCGAACCCGTGTACCTGCAACAAAAAAGCGGCCGGCATCCGCCAGTCGCTTTTCTTTTCTATGGTGGGCCGTCAGGGGTTCGAACCCTGGACCTTGGGATTAAAAGTCCCCTGCTCTGCCAGCTGAGCTAACGGCCCGCGGGTGGCATTGTACCACGGTCTGGGTCTATTCCCAACTCCATTGGCCGTTCTGGAAAATCACAACTTCACGTCCATCAGGCGTAATGCCCGTAATATCGATGTCGTCCGTGCCGATCATAAAGTCGACATGCGTGCTCGAGACGTTAACGCCATGCTCCAGGAGCTCCTCCTTGGACATGTCATACCCGCCCTCGATGCACTCGGGGAAGCCGACACCCAGCGCAAGGTGGCAGCTGGCGTTCTCGTCATAGAGCGTATCGTAGAACAGAACGCCACTTTCGCGGATCGGCGTGTTCTTGGAAATGAGCGCGACCTCTCCCAGATGAGCAGCGCCCTCATCGGTATCGATGATGCTCGCAAGCGTCGCCTTGCCCACGCGGGCGTCGTAGTCCACCACACGGCCGCCCTCGAACTTAATCCAAAAATCGTCGACCTTGTTACCGTGGTGGATGAGCGGCATGGCCGAATACACGATACCGTCGGCACGCATGCGATCGGGCGAAGTGAAGACCTCCTCGGTGGGAATGTTGGGGAAGAAGGGATGTCCATCGGGCGTCTTGCCCTTGCCGCCGGCCCACTCGTGACCTTTCGTCATGCCAATCGTCAGATCGGTTCCGTTCGAAGCGGTGTAGTGCAGGCAATCAAATTGATTATCGTTTAGGAAACGCAGGTTCTTTTCGAATGCGGCGTCATGGAGTTCCCAGTCGCTCTCCGGGTCCTGGCCATCGGCGCGAGCGGTGTGCAGAATCGCATTCCACAGCTTATAGATTGCAACCTCATCGGCGTCTCCCGGGAACACCTCGTGCGCCCAAGCCACGACCGGAGCGCCGGCGATGCACCACGGATTGATGTTGTAATCCAGCCCACGGCGGAAAACTTTGCACTGCGTATTCCTCGCCTTGGATGCCGCGGCCGGCTTGGCTGGATCGATGCCCTTGAGGGCTGCGGGATCCGCACCCTCGATAAAGATAAAGCAGGCACCGTCCTGGGCCAGGGAATCCAGCTGCAGGCGCTTCCACTCGGGCGTCTGCTCAAAATAGCTTTTATCGACATGCTCGTACGTGAGCCTCGTCACGGCATCATCGGCCCAAATGACCGTCACGTGGCCGGCGCCGGCAGCATAGGCCTCCGCGACCACCACGCGCGCAAACGGCGCGCACTCGACCGGAGACTGAACGACGACTTCCTGGCCGGGCTTGACGTTTACGCCCTTGCAGACAACCAGGCGAGCGTAGTTTTTAATCTTGGGCTCCAGGGCCTTCATGCCCTCCAGAGCCTCTTCAACCGTCAGGGCAGCTCGAATCATGTGCCACTCCATCTATCTATAGAACAGTAAAAAAGGCGCGCCGCAAAAACGACGCGCCTTATATCTTAGCGATAAGTATGAATGCAAACGCTATTTCTTCTTGGAGTCCTTTTTGTCCTCCTCGGCAGCCGCGCGCTCGATAAGGGCGTTGAGCTTGTTCTCGGACATGCCCTCGGCCTGCGTGCGGTACATGTTGCGCAGGGGACGAATACGAACGAAGTCGTAGATAAAATCACCCAGAATGATGACATAGGACAAAATGATGCCGACCATCTGGACGGGACTGGACACCGTGCCGCCGGGAGCGAAGTAGAGCGAAGCCCCAATTGCCACGACGAGTACCATGCCGATGGCGAGCACGGCCCACCAGATACGACGGCGCTTGGTGTAGTCCTCGTCCTGCTTGAGAAGAATATTCGACACCGTGTAGATACGATCCTCGCGAGCACGCTGTTTGGCCTTGCGGGCGCGCTTCTCCTCCTTGGAAAGGCCTTCCAGGTTTTCACCCTTCTCGAGCTCTTTGCGGCGAGCTTTAGACGAAGCCGGCACGACGCGAACGGAGCTCGCTGCCTGGCGGGCGGGTTTAGCAGATGCGGCGGACTTGCGCGCAACCCCGGTAACCTCGTGGGATTGCGTGCGCTTGTTCGTGGCGCTACGGGTACTCACTTATGCGTTCTCCTTCATGCTTGTGAACTGGGAGCCCGTGATGATCTGGAAGGCCTCGCGATAGCGCTCGGACGTGCCATCGATGACCTCGGCGGGCAGGTGTGGGGTCTCCCCCGTCATATCCCAGTTGGCTTTGAGCCAATTGCGGACGAATTGCTTGTCGTAGCTAGGCTGGATCTTGCCCTCCTCGTAGCTGGCGGCAGGCCAGAAACGGCTGGAGTCGGGCGTGAGGCACTCATCGATCAGCGTGACCTTGCCATCGATGACACCAAACTCGAACTTGGTGTCGGCAATGATGATGCCTCGAGTCGCGGCATACTCGGCAGCGGCCTTGTAAATCTTGAGGGACAGGTCGCGAATCTGCGCGGCGATGTCCTCACCCACGATCTCGCAGCAACGCTCGAACGAAATGTTCTCGTCGTGGTCGCCGATCTCGGCCTTCGTGGACGGCGTGAACAGCGGCTCGGGAAGCTTGGAAGCCTCGGTCAGGCCCTCAGGCAGCTGGATGCCGCAGACGGTGCCGTTCTCGTCGTAGGTCTTCTTGCCCGAACCGGTCAGATAGCCGCGGACGATGCACTCGATAGGAATCGTCTGGGCCTTCTTAACCAGCATGGCACGGCCAGCGAGGTAGTCACGATACTCAGCAAACTCCTCGGGGAAATCCGCCGGGTCGATGGAGACGAGATGGTTGGGGACGATATCGGCAAACTTGTCGAACCAGAACGCCGAGATGCGATTGAGCACCTCTCCCTTAAACGGAATCTCGTCGGGAAGAATGAAGTCGAACGCAGAAATGCGGTCGGTGGCGACCATCAGCAGGTTTTCACCGGCATCGTAGATATCACGAACCTTGCCACGGGAATCCGGACGACGCTCCATCGTTGTCACGTGAGTCACTCCTTACCTAAATACGACAGAAATGCGGGTTCTTTCCCACACGTTTTCGCAAACTCGGAGCGGCAGGGACGCGGCTCCTCCTTCACCGAATAGCGAAAAGCTAGTGCTCCATTGTAGTAGATGCCGCGTCCGCCGTGTGCTCGCGGGGCAGATGAATTGTAAAAGTCGTACCCTTTCCAAGCTCCGACTCCACGGATATGTAGCCATGGTGACGCTCGACGATCTGCTTGGTCACGGCGAGGCCAACGCCCAGGCCGCCAGCTTCGCGGGCGCGGCTGGCATCAGCGCGCCAAAAACGGCCGAAGATGCGCGACAGATCGTCCTTGGCAATGCCGATACCGGTATCCGAAACGGCAATACTGACATGCTTGCGGTCACTGAGCACCGACACCACGACCCAACCGCCCTCGGGGGTGTAGCGCATGGCGTTGCTCATGAGGTTGATGACGCATTGCGTGATCATATCGGGGTCGGCCTCGACGACATCATCGTGACCTTGGGTCTCGTCTGCAAAGCGCAAGCGCAGATCGCGGTCGACAAACAGGCGCTCCTGAGCGTTGACGATGGAGCGCACGAAGGGGACCATGTCCACCTGCTCAAGGTTGAGCGGCGCCGTGCTGTTTTCCATGCGCGACAGGTCGAGCATCTGCTGCACCAGACGGGCAAGTCGACGCGTCTCGGAAGCAACGGTTTCCAAATGCTCATCATCGGTGGGATACACGCCGTCCTGCATGGCCTCGACCGTTGCAAGCATGGCCATAAGCGGTGTGCGAAGCTCGTGCGCGACATCCGAGGTCAGGCGCTTTTCGTGCTTCATATCCTTCTCGAGCGAGGTGGCCATCTCGTCAAAGGTCTCACCCAGCTGATCGATTTCGTCATCGCCGCGCAAGCCCGTGCGAGCGGATAGATCGCCATCGCGAATTTGCTTGGCCGTGCTGGTAATACGATGAATCGGCTTGGTGAGCATGCGCGACATGAGCGATCCGATAACGACCGAGATGCAGACTGCCACAACCGCGGCAAGGGCCATGGCGTTAAAGGTCTTCTCTCTAAACGCAGAATCTGCCTTGGTGAGCAGGGCGTCGGAGCCGATGGCCCATAGCTTTACCTGTCCGACATGCTCGCCGGAAGACGTTATGATTTCGACGTTGGCAACACTATCGGAGTCGGTGGGCGCCGACGAAACCGGGCTATGCGAGGCCTTTTTACCGCTCGAGCTGCTCGACGCCGATTCACTCTCGCGCACATCGGCGGTCGCACTTGCCGAAGGCCATGAGTCGTCATAAACGATCACGCCCTTTTTGTTGACGACCTGCATGCCCAGATCGTCGGACACCAAACTCGATGTCGCGACCGTGCGCAGCTCGCCCGCCGTCCAATTGCCGTTTTCCTCGTACGAGGTCGCAAGCTTTTCGGCGGCAGAATTGGCGATCTCAACGATATTGGAACGCGTGTAATCCGAAAAGACGGTGCCCCATACAACGGAGACAACGCCCACCAGCACCAATACCGTCATGAGCGACGTCAGGGCAAAAGCCAGGGCCATACGCGAGGGATAGCTCATCGTTGGCCGTGAATCGGAACGAGGCGTGTTCCAACTTGCTTTGGAACCCGCCTCGTTCTCCTGCTTGTGCTTTTGTCCGATTTCAAAGCGCGCAGGTGTCATATGTGATTTCCCTATTTCTCGTCCGCCTTATCGGTCTTGGCCGGGGCCTCGAAGCGATAGCCAACACCGTGGACGGTGTAGAGCCACTTAGGCTTCTTGGGGTCGTCGCCCAGCTTGGCGCGAAGGTTCTTCACGTGGCTGTCGATGGTGCGCTCATAGCCCTCAAAGTCGTAGCCGAGAACCTTCTCAACCAGCTCCATACGGTTGTAGACACGACCGGGATGACGAGCAAGCGTGGTGAGCAGCTTAAACTCGGAAGCGGTCAGGTCCACTTCCTTGTTCTCGACCAAAATCTTGTGGCCCGAGATATCGATGACCAGATCGCCGAAGTCGAGTACCTCGACGGCGGGCTCGTCGGCCTGATGGGCACGGCGGAACAGAGCGCGAACGCGCGCAACAAGCTCGCGCGGCGAGAACGGCTTGATCAGATAGTCGTCGGCTCCGAGCTCGAGGCCGATAATACGGTCCTCGATCTCGCCCTTGGCGGTAAGCATGATAATAGGCACATCCGAGGTGTCGCGAATGGTGCGGCAAACGCGCTCGCCGGGAATCTTAGGGAGCATGAGGTCGAGCACGACCAGGTCGAACTGATGCTTCTCGAACTCCTCGATAGCAGACTGGCCGTCGCCCACGCCCACAACCCAATAGCCCTCGCGCTCGAGATAGGCAGCGACAGCGTCACGGATTGCCTTCTCATCCTCGACCAGCAGAATCTTTTTTGCATCTGAAGCCATAACACGGCCCCCCTGTCTCAATTAGCTAAGAACAAGCCCATTTTAACGCACCTATGCCCACCGAGCACCGCTGCAGTGCGGCGGCTCGGCGGGCGGTACTCACAATTACAACGCGTTTATTCCCCCGTTGGCGCCTTTTTAACCCCTCGGTACTAAAGAGAGAATAGGCGGGCAGTGACCGTCTCGGGGATTCCCTGGCTGTTGCGTACCGTGGCATAGGTCAAAAACGTATTCGATTTACCCGCCGTAGCTGGATAATCGCCATATTCAAGGGCGCGGTCGGGCGACAGCAGCGAGCCATAGGTTTTGGCGGAGGTATCGATCAGAAAATGCGATGCCTGAACCTTAACCAGATATTTGTTCTTCCTGCCGGCAGCACATGCAAGCGGCTCACGCGACAGGAATAGGAAGGTCCCGTTCTCGTTGCCAATATAGGTGCCCATGTTTCCAAGACTTCCCACGCCGTTATAGGTCGCCTCGATGGAGAACACAAATGTGTCACCCATATATACGGCCTCAAAGGGAGACACCGAGGAGGGAAGGACCAGCTGAGCCCTTTTGGTATTGTTGCCGTCCGTCAGGTCAATCGCCGTCATGCCGTAGTAGACACCCTCGTCATTGCGCACGCGCGGGGATATGGTCAAGATACCGTCACTCACGCGCGGGGCAGATGCAAAGCGACCCGTTGACTTCCAAATGGTCTCGACCTTTGCCTCATCGAGCGAACGGCGGTAGCAATACGAATCGCTACTCGTCTTATTTCCGCCCGTTGAGGGCATCTTGTACCAAATGACAGACGATTCGAACGCCGTAAACATCGGCGGATCGTAGTCCTTGCCGCCTCGGTCGAGCTCAACCACATCGCCGACAAGCGACGCGCCTGCCATACTTTGCGCATAGAGCTTCCATGACGAGTTCGCAAAGTTCATCTCGACCCAAGCAAACGCGCCATCGCCGGCGCGGACATCGTAAAACGAATACCCCGTACCTTCGACGGGATCCTCGATAAGCGTCGTGAGCGAGCCATCGCCCAGGTTGAGCACACCAAGCGTATTGGCATGCAGGGCAGAAGCAGGCGCCATCATCGCGGCAGCGTAGTCACCATCGCAGTAGTACAGTAGCGTGCCCAAGGGCAATGTCCATGAAGCCGTGGGCTCAAGATCGATATCGACGGCCTCATACTCATCCGTAATCGAGATAATCTTTGAGTCGTCTTTGATAACCTGTGGCTCGCCGGCAGCGTCGTCGCTGGTACCCGTTTTCTTTGAGCATCCGGCAAGCACCGTGGCAGCGCCCGCGGCAGCCCCTCCGAGCACAAAGCCGCGGCGCGATATTCCGTTCTTGATCTGGTCGGCGATACTCATTAGGCGATCTCGGCGCGAGCGGCCTCGATAGCGCGCGTGAGCTGATCGGCGCAAGAAGTCTTCTTCATACCGCAGGTATTACCAGCGAGAACCTCGATGACGCGATCGGCAGGAGCGCCCTCGACCAGCTTGGAGATAGCCTTGAGATTGCCGTTGCAGCCACCGGTAAACTCGACGCCTACCACCTTGTTGCCGTCATCGGACAGGTCAAGGTGAATATTGCGAGCGCATACGCCCTGAGGCTTGTAATCAAACGAAATCATGCGATCCCCTCTCAGAATGTTATTCGAGACGACTATTATCCCCGTCTTTCCCTAAATGCAACGAGGCGCTTTGCCGGCAACACACATTACCAGCAAAGCGCCCTAAAAAGCTAACGTTATGCCCGAACCTACTCGAAGCTCAGCTGCTCCAGGCGATTGAAGACCGTGTCGATACGGGTAAGGAAGTCCCACGGATCAAAGATCTCGTCGAGCTTCTCCTGGCTGACGGTGCAGCGCGGGTCGGCCTCGAGACGCTCCTTAAAGGTGGGACCGGAGACGCAATCCTGCACCTCGTGCCAGGTAGCCATGGCGTTTTCCTGCACGATGGCATAGGCATCCTCGCGGGTGATGCCCGTATCGACGAGGGCCAGCAGGACCTTGGAGGAGAAGATGAGGCCGCGAGTCTTGTTGAGGTTGGCCATCATGCGAGCCGGATACAGCTGCAGGCCGTCGATAACGCGGATAAGACACTGGAACATGTGGTCGAGTGCGATAAAGCTATCGGCCTGGGCGACGCGCTCGGCAGAGGAGTGCGAAATGTCGCGCTCATGCCACAGGGCGACATTGTCGAAGGCAACCTGGGCATTGGACTTCACGACGCGCGACAGGCCACAGACCTTCTCCATGGTGATGGGGTTGCGCTTGTGCGGCATGGCGGAGCTGCCCTTTTGGCCCTTGCGGAAAGGCTCCTCGGCCTCGAGCGTATCGGTCTTCTGCAGGTTGCGGACCTCGGTAGCAATGCGCTCGCAGGTGGCCGCTGTAGTGGCAAGGACGCCGGCAAGGTAGGCATGATGGTCGCGGCTGATGACCTGCGTGGACAGCGGATCGTGGACCAGGCCCAGGTGCTCGCAGACATATTCCTCGACAAACGGCTCGATGGAGCTGTAGGTGCCGACGGCACCGGAGATGGCGCCAAAGGCAACGTTCTTGCGAGCGTCCTCAAGACGATCCAGATCGCGCTTGAGCTCCCAGGCCCAAGAGCCAAACTTCATACCGAAGGTCATCGGCTCGGCATGGATGCCATGGGTGCGACCGGCACAGAGCGTGTTGCGCTCCTCGAAGGCGCGGCGCTTGCAAATCTCGCCGAGTTTTTTGACGTCCTCGATAATCAGGTCACAGGCCTGGGTGAGCTGGTAGCACAGAGCCGTATCGCCCAGGTCGGAGCTGGTCATGCCATAGTGAACCCAGCGGCTGGGCTTGGGGTCGCCCTCGGGGACATCGGCGTCGATGTACTCCTTCATGTTGGTCAGGAAAGCAATAACGTCGTGGCGCGTGACTTCCTCGATCTCGTCGACCTTTGCCTTCTCAAAGTTGGCGTGGTCGCGGATCCACTGGGCTTCGTCTTTAGAAATGCCGATCTTGCCGAGCTCCGCCTGGGCCTCACAGGCCAGGACCTCAATCTCCTGCCAAATGGCGTACTTATTCTCGAGGGAGAAGATGTGTCCCATCTCCGGGCGGGTATAGCGATCGATCATAGCGGCTCCTTTTTGGTTATTGGCACGTTGGTCGTAACCCAACCATTGTACCGTGCGCAGGTGCAAGTATGGACAGTAGGCATGAACCTAACATTTTGGAATTGGAGCGGGCAACGGGACGTCCGCGCGCCCGCGTCGCGGACGCGAACCGGCTGTGGGCGATCTCCTCGGATTCACGGAGACGATGGGGAGGCTTTGTTGAATTGGCCGTCCCGAGGTCTCCCATGCTCGATGGAGCGGGCAACGGGACGTCCGCGTATTTGCTTCGCAAATCCGCACCGGCTGCGGTCGGCATGCTCCGGTCCACGGAACCGCTGAAGGAGACCCGGTCGAGCCGTGTGTCCCAGCGTCTCCCTTTGCTGGGGGAGCGGGCAACGGGACGTCCGCGTATTTGCTTCGCAAATCCGCACCGGCTTCAGGCGCCTGCCGGCGCCTTCGCCTGCTCGCTACAAACGCTTCGCGTTTGCTTTACGCTCGCACCCTGTCGGGTTCGAGTCCCGGCACTTTATTGAAAAAAGCACGGCACCGTGATGGTGCCGTGCTTGTGCTCTTAACTGGAGCGGGCAACGGGACTCGAACCCGCGAGTGTCAGCTTGGGAAGCTGATGCCTTACCACTTGGCGATGCCCGCTTGTGTGTTGGCTAGTATAACGCGGTTGTCTTGTTCGATACAAGGGTGGCGATGCTTGTTTTAGCTGTGGAGATTCGTTTGAAAATCGCATCAATTGTGGAGACGAGGACCTTTGACCTCCTGTTCTCCTTATCTTCTACCTGCGCTTTTGTCTGATTGTTGTATTTGAGCTCAATTTGTCAGGAATTGGGCAAGCTTTTGGTCAGGCTCCGGTACTTACCCGCATGAACCTCGGCTGTAGCCTCATCCTACGCGCCGCAGCCTCCCCGTGCGGCGCACGAGGGATAAGGAGCAGCCATGTCCAACGCACCCACGCACTCTGTCCACAGCGCAATCGCAACAGGTCCGCTGCTCCTGCTCCTCTTCCTGCTTTTCGGCTGCCTGGCACCGGGAGCCGCATTTGCCGTCGATGGCTACGATCAGCTCGGCTTCCGCACCATTAGCGACGATTGTGGACCCTTCTTCATCGGCAAATATGAAGCTCAGGACGCCTCGATTGCCTACTGCATGAACCAGGAACGCCCCGGGCCCACCAAGCCGGGCGGCCCATGGCTCAACTTTGATCAAGGCTGGGTGTGGCTCGACGACGAGTTCGCGGCAATCGTTTGTCACGGATATCCTACCGCCACGTCGTTTGGCGGTTATCATCTTTCACCAGATCGCGCCCGCGCCGCCACCCAGCTTGCCGTATGGATGCTCAACGGCACTACCCATGTCGACGGCACCTACTCCTACACGACCGCTCAGGGCAAAACCAAGAGTGGGCACTTTACCGCCGACAATGAAGTCGTGGCGGCTGCGCGGTGGCTCCACGACAACGCAAAATCAGGAAGCATCAAAGCCGCTCCACACCGCGCGCGGCGCTATTTAGGAACCGTATCGGGCGGCAGCAAACGTCAAGACATGCTCTATGTACTGCCGGCGGTCTCTGTTTCCTTCCAAAAGCAGTCTGCGAACACCGTTATTACCAGCGGAAACAATACCTATCAGTTTGACGGGGCAACATTCGATGTTTTTGAGAGCGCCAGCGACGCACGTGTCGGCACCATCCAGATGGACGGCAACGGTCGAGCGCAGGCAGCACTTCTGCCCAATACGGCATACTACCTAGTTGAAACGAAGGCGCCGGCCGGCTATGTCCCCCGTCGTGATCGCATCGCCTTTACCACGGGGAATGACGGTGGACAGGTCACCATTGATGAACAGCCCGGCACCATCAACCTGTGTATCGTAAAACTCGATGCCGCGACGAATGCCGGCCCCCAGGTGGGATCTTCACTCGCAGGAGCAGAGTTCACGTGTGTGTCGCAATCAACCCCCGGATGGGCGCAAATCCTCACGACCGACGAAAGCGGTCGAGCCACCCTCACCGATGTCCCCCTAGGAACCTTTACCATCTATGAATCAAAAGCCCCCGAGGGCTACCTGCCATCCAATGACAGCTGGACCTATACCGTTGGAGCCGACCAGCTCGGCGATTCAGGCGTGGTCGAGATCGAATCTCGCGTTTCCGATATCCCCATTGCGTTTGACCTTGAGATTTCCAAATTCAAGGACTACGGCAATAGCGATCAATCCGGCCTGGAGCAGCCGGCAGGAGGTGTTGTCTTTGAGGTTGTCAGCAACAGCTCTCAGCAGGTTGTTGGCACGCTGACCACAAACATCTATGGCTTTGCCTCCACCAAAGATCAGTCAGAAGCATGGTTTGGCGCAGGCAAGCGACCCGCCGGTGTCCACGGAGCCATCCCATACGACCGCGCCGGCTACACCGTTCGCGAGGTTCCGGAAACCGTCCCCGAGGGTTTTAAACGTGCAGGGGAATGGACCGTCGAGGCCAATCAGATTTCCGACGACGCCGAGCTTCAATATATCGTGGACAACCACGCTCTGTCGACGCATCTCCAAATTGTAAAACGCGATGCCCAAACAGGCGCTTCTGTTCCACTAGCCGGATTCACCTTCCAACTACTAGACAGCAATCACGAACCTGTCTCACAAACTTGCTGGTATCCAGCACATAACGTAATGGACACCTTTACGACTGACGCGACCGGGACCATCACACTGCCCGAATCGCTCGTGCCGGGCACCTATTATGTACGCGAAACCTCGGCCAAAGAGCCCTATCTCGTCGGCAAAGAGATCGAGGTAAGCATACCCGCCGACATGAACCTAACGCCCGTTGCAATCGTCTCGTATTATGACCACGCCGCGACCGGAAACATCAGGATCGTTAAAACCGATGCCGTAGACGGCAGCAGCCTCGCGGGCGCCATCTTTGAGATCCGCGCCTCGGGTGATATCGTGCGCCCCGACGGTAGCATTGCCGCGCTCGACGGTGAGACTGTCGCTACTGTCATGACGGATGAAGCTGGAGAAGCACGCGCGGACGACCTCCCGCTGGGATCTGGTACCGCGCGCTACGAGGTTGTCGAGACTCAAGCGCCGGCAGGCTTCTTACTCGATCGGACATCCCATATTGTCGACCTTACTTATGCCGACCAGAAAACACCCGTTGTGGAGGCACGGCTTAACGTATCCAACGATTACACCAAGGTTGATATCTCCAAGGTCGATGCAAGTGGTGAGCAGGAAGTGGAAGGTGCACAGCTCACCTTATATGGTCCCGATAAAACCGAAATAGACTCCTGGACCTCATCCGACAAGCCGCACCGCGTCGAACATCTTGCACCCGGCACCTACTCGTTGCGCGAAATGATGTCTCCGCGGACCTATGACCTTGCCGAGGAGATAACGTTTGAAATAAAGGATACGGGAGAAGTCCAATCCGTCGCGATGAAGGATGCGCCCATCGAGATCAAAGGACAGGTCGACAAGCGTCAGGAGATTGTCCAACCTATCGGGAAGGGTCTGCTGGCCAACGGCGATGGTAAAAATCGCGCCGCAACGCAAACCAATACGGACGGACTTTTCTCCTATACCATCGACGCTCGAAACGATTCAGCTACCTGGGTTGATGAATTAACGATTACCGATGATCTTGAGTGTGCCGAGGACGATACGGCGAGATTCGTCTCAATCGAAACTCCCGTCGCCATCGGCGACCTCAACGGTCTGTGCAACGTGTGGTATCGCACGACGCCGTTGGACTCGACAGACGTCGATGAGACGGCAAACGCGACACTTGACGATGGGCACGAAAATCCTTGGCTTAAGTCCGACGAGGTAAAGGAGAGCCTTGGTGAGGACTGCCGCCTCGTCGATTACGACGGCTGGCACCTCTGGAAGGCGGATGTCTCGACCACAGAATCCACCACACTCGAGGCGAAAGAACTCGACCTTGCATCCAATACCATCGTAACGGGCATTCGCATTGAATACGGTGCGGTAGCCGCCGACTTTACGACTCGAAGCGATACAGATTCCTGGACCCATGATGATCTCAAAGATGAGCACGACGACCTTGACGATGCCAAAGTAATCCTTGGCACAGACGCTCGGAGCGCAGTCGTGCACATGCAGGCAACGTCGGCTTATACGCCCCAAACCGCACTCACCAACAGCGCGCGCGTCGATCTTTGCCGCAACGGCGGCGGCGATAAACTTGAGTCACATGACGAGGACCGCGTCATTCAACGCTGTACCCTACCGCAGGACCTACCGGCAACAGGATCAGTTCCCATCGCCGCTTGCATCACTGCGCTCCTGACCTCGGGTGCCGCAGCCATATGGTTCGCTCGCCTTAGGTCGATCCCAAAGAAGCGCTAGCGCGATAAAAAAGCGGGCGCGCCAGTCCCCCGGCTCGCCCGCTTTCAATCATTTAAATCGCCGTATCTACCCTGCAGACGAAGATCCACCATCAACGATTGCCTGCTCGGACTCAGGAATCCCATCGGCACCCGTGCTCTGTTCTTGCTCCACCTCTTCGCTGATTGCGGAGGCGGGGGTCGAGCCCTTCGCACCCACGATGTAGGCAGCCCCAAATCCTAACGCAATGGCGATCAAGGTCAAAATCACGTAGACAGGCCAATGGCGCTTAATATACGAAAACACGTTGACTCCTTAGAGCTCCGTCTACGAACGGCGGATAACCTCGGTCACGACCTCGGATACCGTGGCAATGTTCGTCGGGTTGACATTGTGGGGCAGGTCGTCCTCGGTACGAGCGCAAGCCAGGCGCGTGCCGTCCACGCCGGCGATGGTGAGGGCTCGGCGGCTCGCCTCGAGCGCGGCGTAGGCATCGGTCTTGGCATAGGGCATCTCGAGCGCGCCACAATCGACATGGAACGACTTGCACACCTTGCTGACCAGGTTCATGATGCGGCGATCGCCCTTGAGCAGCTGCTGTTCGCCCTCAATCGTCACCACCGAAAGCCTACCGGCGCCGACGGATTCAAGATTGATGAAGAATACACCGCGGAGCTTATCGCGATGCGAAGCCAAGAAGGCCTTCATACCGGCGCCATCACAATCCGAGGCGCCCGTTGCCACAAACCAGATATCGTGACCGAGCAGCTCATCATCGCCCATAGAGGCGACAGCCGAGAGCATATCTTCAGAAGAAGCGCCGTCGGAAGACGTAGCGCCGCCCTTCCAGCCATCGTTATCGTCCTCGAAATTATCCCACGAACCGATGCCGCGACCGGACTTCTTGGCATCGTAATCGTCTTCGACGCCCAGCCAATCACTCATGCTGTCCTGTTCGTTTTTCTTTTTACGACCGAACAGGCCGCCCAGGCCGCGCTTGCGAGACTTGGGTGCCGCCGGGGCGGGAGCCGAAATGGTCTCGATCGGCTGAGCGCCCGACGCAACGGGCATAGGAGGCGCAACGGGTGCCGATGTGGGTTCGGGACCCTGAGCGGTAGCAAAGGGGTCGTTGGCCTGTGCGGAGGGGTCGGGAAGGTCGAACAGCGACGTGCGAGACGCAACGTTTGCCTGCTTCATCGACGGCAGCGACGGATCGGGGACCGAAGCCAACGGAGACGAGGAAGGTGCAGGCGACGGAGCCGACGCCGGATCAGGAACATTCATCTGCGGACGCGGCGATGCCTGGGAGGAAATCTGGGCCATAAGGGAATCGACCGTTTCGTCCTGGGTGGGAGCAACATCGGCAACCGTGGCACCGGAACCACTCGGGGTCGGCATGGTGAAAATCTGCGTGGAGTAAGGCCTCGACTCATCTATCTCGGGAGCCTCGGAAACCGCAGGCACTTCTTCCTGCTCGACCTCGGTCGAATCATCTTGCTCGGCTGTCGCGTATTGCTCTTCGTCAGAGTTGGCCTCGACGGGCTCGTCCTCGGCGGCATCTTGGATTTCGGCAGCATCAATAGGCTCGTCATCGTCTGCCGCATCGCCCTGCTCATCGGAAACAGGAAGGGGCTCGGCAATCGCGGTGCCTTGCTTTTCAAACGTTATCGTGGAATCGAACTGCGCGGCATCAAACGACATGGTGCTATCGACGTGCTGTTGAGCCTCGAAAGACGTTGTCGCCTCAACAATATCCGCGGACGTCGGCTGCTGGGACTCAAAGGACGTTGTAGCTTCGGCGGCATCGACGGGCACGGACTGCATAGCCTCGTTCTGCTCGAACTCTTGCGCCGCGAGCTCACGTGCCGCCTCGGCTGCCTGCTGCTGAGCGATAGCCTCCTGCTCGGCAGCCTCGCGTGCGGCAGCGCGCTTCTCCTCGAAATCGTCGACAAATTTCTTGCCCTTTGCAAGCGCACTCTTAAAGAAGTTGGAAGCGCTGGCGCCAATCGAAGAGAACGCGGATGCGATATCGGCATGGGGCGTTGCCGCGGGAATCTCGGCTGAGAAATCAGTATCGCTCTCGTAAGACACGAGCCTCGGCTGTTCAACGTAATCGTCGTCAGACTCGTCCGCAACGTCTTGCGCCGGCGCGGCGGGAGCCAAAACGTCCAGTCCTGCAGCGGGATCGATCGCGGACACTGCCTCGGGCTCGGCAACGGCAGCGGCAACCGCGGCAGACTCATCATCCACGGTGGCAACGGGCGCAGGCGCAGTCACGACGGGGACAGGCTCGGACTCAAACGTCGGCTCCTCGCCCTCCTCGTAATCGAGCGTGCAGGACTCGGGAAGCATTCCGAGAGCACGGATGGCATCCGAACCAAAACGGATGTTGCCGGCGGCATTGCGATAGAGCTTGGGCTCGGGGTCGGGCGCGACAGGCTCCTCCGCCGGCTCGACAGCGGGAACCTCGTCATTGAACTCTTCGGCCTGGACAGCCTGATTCTGATCCTCGGGCACAATGGCGCCAATCAGCGTCTCGTCGGCAGACGCACCCTCAAAGCCCTCGATCTGCTCGTCGAAAGCCTCACCCTGTTCGGGCTCGGCCTGAGCGTCGGGAGCAATCGGCTGACCGAACTCGTCCTCGGCGTAGGTGGGCTCTTCATACTCGATGGTGTTGCCGTAGTCGTTTTGCTGCTGGGCCGCGGCATACTCCGCCGCTGCGCGCGCCATTTCCTCGGCACGACGCTTTTGCTCCCCAAAATAGGTATCGAACGGAGCATCGTCGGGAAACTCGTTTTCGCCCTGGAAGGGAGCAACGTTGTCCATAACGCCGAGCATAGCGGCGACAGAAGACTTGTTGCACACCGCGCCGGACGTATAGGGAAGAATGTGGCGGTTAGAGATGATGTTTGCCGCGTTGGCAAGTGCAACGAGGGAAGCGAGGATCGCGACAATCCACAGCAGAACCTTGAGCGCGCCGGGGAGCGGCAGGATACGCAGGATGGCAACGGCAGCGGGGGCAACCGTGGCAACGGGCAACAACTTGGCGATGAGCGCACGATACGAAGCATAAGGCTCGCGGGCAAGCAGCTCAGCGCGGGGAGAGTCGTAGTGTGCGACAACGACCACCGGGCGGTTGCGCGGAGACGCAAGCGGGCCCGAGGCCTTGTGGTAGGCGATGACATTTTGGCTCACGCCCGTCTTGCCCAGGCGCGAAACCACGGGGTGGCCCGTGCGCTCGAGCACGTAGAGCACGGCACCGACAATGGCCAGCAAGGTGCCGACCAAGCCGATACCGCCGCCGATGCCCATCAGCAGGGCGCCGGCAAACGCAAGAATACCGGTAACGGCAAATGCCAACCTACTGGGCGCCGGGGCATTGAACTCCTGAACCTCGGGATCAAAGCCGTGGTTGCGGAAGATCTGAGCGATATCCTCGGCAGCCAAGCGCTCTTCTTCACTGCATGCCGGCGTAATGCCGGTGTTCTGCAGCAGGTGGTTAATATAGTTCTGGGTGTTCGCCATGTGCGCTCCACATCCATAATCCGACAAATAGGCCCAATGCATGCACATTAGAACCGTATATAGTCGAAAGTATACCCCGAGCGAGCGCAAACGACCGAATTCGGGCCATCTTAACGCCCCGAGCGGACAAGGATATAGCCTAATCTCCATATCGGACTAAAATCATGGCAGCAAACCACCTTCTCATGCGAGGACTCTATGACGGCAAGCGACACGACCGCGACAATTAAAAAGGGGAATTCGGAGCCCAGTTTCGATAAAACGGCTCAGCGCATCCTCAATCTTTTCTTTGTGCTCAACAGCTCCCCCGAACCGCTGACGACCGAGCAGATCGTCTTGGATTCTGACCTGGGATATGGCTCGGGCAACATCGACTCGGATAAGCGCAAGTTTCGGCGCGATCGTGACAAACTGCTCGAGCGTGGCATCTTAATCAAGGAGGTTCGCCCCGCCGGTGCGCAGGAGACCGAGGAAAGCTCGTGGACAATCGACCGCGAGCACACGTTTGCCGCAGGTGGCCTCATCACCGCAGGCGACGCCGACATCCTACTCAACGCCATCGACCAGACGCTAGCGGCCGGCTCTTCCACCTTTGCCGCGCCGCTTGCCGATATTCGCTCCAAAATTGCCTACCTCACCGGTGGGACGGCGGTGGACGAAGCACCGATCCGCCGCTCTCCCGCCGTCGATGCGGTATGGAGTGCCTTTGCCGAGCGTTGCGCGCTGCGCTTTTTGTACCAAAACGGACGCGGCGAGCAACGCGAGCGGACCGTTTGCGTCTACGGCATGTTCGAGCGCGAGGGCGTGGCGTACTTCTGCGGCCTCGACAATGTCACCGACGACATCAGGACATTCCGCTGCGACCGTATCGTTCGCGCTTGGCGTCCTTCGAAGGCCTACGCCATCCCTGCGGACTTCAACCTCAACGATTACTTATTCTTTGAGTTCGATTTTGCCGACCGACCGCCCGTTGCAGCTACGTTCTCGTTCGCCCCTCAGACGCAGATCGATATGATCAACGGTCTCACGCGCGGGCGCGGCGAGCTCGCACACACCGATTTGGGATGGACCTGGACCGTTGACGTGCGCGACCTTGAAGCCGCCGCTTCATTTTGCATGGCCCACGCCATGGACGGCATGAGGCCCGTGGCCCCCAAATCGCTCAAACAGGCGTGGAACCACCTCATTGAAAGGACGGTGCACGAGCATGCCCGTGCGTAAACTCACCAGCGAGCAGAGGCTCTCGCGCGCCATCGACATCATGGAGGCCCTCTACGCCGCCGGCGAGAACGGCATGACTCGAACCGAGATTTGCAGTCGCTTTAACATCACGGGGGTGTCGCTCGACGAGATTCTCGAGATCGTCTCGACACTCGCTGATCGAGAATCGGGTGCGCGCATCATCTGCGAATGCCACGGCGAGCGTGTGGTCCTCACCGGTGACGCCGGGCGTGTGTTACCGCTGCGCCTGAGTGCCGCCGAGGGCGCTGTGCTCAACCATGAACTTGAATCGTTGGGGATCGAGCCGCAGACGGCGGCTCGGATTCGATCTGCTCTTCTACCCGAAGAGCTCGGCTATAACCAGCGCGTCTTTGACACCGTCAACCGCGGGTCGCACTGGCAGCAGCTGAGCTGCGCCATTCAGGACGGCGTTCGCTGTCGTATCTCGTATCGCTCGATGGACGATGCACGGCCACGCGAGCGTCTGGTCGACCCCTTGCGCATTACGGCAAACGGCGACCAAACATACCTGATTGCCTGGGACATCGCGGTCGATGAGCAGCGCACCTATCGCATGGATAAAATCGAGGGACTCGCCCTGACGGAAGACTCCGTCGTGCCTCACGCACCGGACGTTGCATCCCTCCACGATTCCCTTGCCCGGACGCAGCGTAGCGCAAAGCTCTTGATGCCATTCGATATGGCGGAGCATCTGGACTGGGCCGGCGTCACCCTCATCGAGCGCGGCGGGGCAGACACGGCAACGCTAACCGTGCATTATGGCTCCGAGCGTTGGCTACTGAGCCAGGTAATCGCAGCGGGCGGGGCCATCCGCATCTTGGATGACCCCGCCCTGTCAGAGCGTCTGTGCGATATGGCAAAATCCCTCGTCTGTCCGCTTTAGCGGCGCCGTTCGTGGCGTGCGCGCCACAGCTGTAGATAGTGCCCGATTTGTGCCGATTCGATGCGCTGATAGGAACTCGTGGGCAGCGACGTTAAGAATTTCTTGCCGTAGCCCTTCGTCACCAGGCGCGGGTCGGCCAAGATGAGTACGCCGCAATCGGTCGATGAGCGGATAAGGCGACCGGCTGCCTGCTTGACTTCAAGCACCGCCTCGGGCAGCGAATAGCGCGCCCAAGCGCGATCTTCGCGCAGATTGCGCTCGCATGAGAGCGGGTCTGTGGGGCTCGAGAACGGCAGCTTGGGAATGATGACGCAGCGCAGCGTCTCGCCGCTGGCGTCAAACCCTTCCCAAAAGGCCTTAAGCGCAAAGAGTGACGAGGTCGGTTCGTTGATAAAGCGATCGCGCAGACGGCGAGGAGATGAGTTGCGCTGCTGGCAGTTGAGTTCCAGACCCGCACGGGCCATCTTGGGCTCAACGCGGGCGTATAGGTCTTCCATGTCGCGCCGATTGGTGAACAGCGTGAGCACCGAGCCGCCCATGGCAAGATGCGCGTCGACCAGCACACGCTCGAGCGCCGTAAGATAGCTCTCACGATCGCGCGGATCGGGGATATCGCCCGCAACGACTACAGCCATGTTCGAATCGAAGTCGTAGCTCGAGTCCAAGTGCAGCGATGAGGATATCGAGGCACTGATGCGATCGAGGCCGACGGCGTGGTTAAAGTGCTCAAAGCTCTTGGAAACCGTCATGGTCGCCGATGCAAAGATAGCCGTGTGGACCTCGGGCAGCCACTCGGTTGCCAAGGCCTCGCCAATATCGATACGCTCCGCGGTCATCGACTCGCCGCCGGCACGCAGCCTGCAATTGACTTGCAACGAATACACGTAGTGCTCATCGGTACCGTCAATGATGAGCTTGAGGTTCTCGGCCAGCTCGTGCAGGCGGCGCGAGATTTCACCCAGGTCGACAACAACCTCGGGCTTGTCGGCGGCGACGGCTTGTACCAGCGCGTCGACGCTCTTGTCAGCTTGTTCCAATGCGTCGATGGCAG
Organism: Collinsella sp. AF38-3AC; assembly: GCF_003474365.1. NCBI lineage: Bacteria > Bacillati > Actinomycetota > Coriobacteriia > Coriobacteriales > Coriobacteriaceae > Collinsella > Collinsella sp. AF38-3AC. The sequence continues at coordinate 25,465 of NZ_QROM01000015.1, read as the reverse complement.
TGTAGGCCGACTGCAAGAAATCATGCCAGTCGTCAGATTCGCGCAGCTCGGGGCCAATCCATAGATTGGCATTGTCATAACCCCCACGGGCACGGCGGCCGAGCTCGCGAACGCCATCAAACACGTCGGCGATCGCCATGCTCGCACGCGAAACCGTCGAGGTCGCTTTGGCAGTAAGGCCCAGATAGAGCGTAGAGCCCTCGGAGGTTGCCAAATCACGGGAAACCTGGCTTAGCGCGCCGGTGCTCGAGCCGCCCAGGCGCTCAAACAGAACGCGTGATTCATCCGCCGACACCACGCGCGCCCACTGACGGCGAGCCTCGCGCTCGATGGAATGGGCCTCGTCGATTACCCAATGACGAATCGGAGGCAAAATCCTGCCTTCGGCCGCGACATTGCGGAACAGCAGGGAATGGTTGGTGACCACCACATCGGCATGCGCCGCACGACGGCGAGCGCCGTGGACCAAACATTTATCAGGGAAAAACGGGCAGAGGCGACGAACACACTCGCGCGAAGCCGTCGTAAAGTCGGGGCGGTTGACGCTGCGCCACCGAATGCCGAGCGAGTCGAGGTCGCCATCGGCTGATTGGCAGACGTACGCCATGATGACCGCGACTGCCGTAAGCGTATCGGCAGGATCACGCTTAGTCGTAATTTCGACTTGGCCGCGGCTCATGCGCTCAAGCTTGCGCAAGCATGGATAGTGGTCATAGCCCTTGAGGGCGCAAAACGATAGGCCTCCGTCCAGCTGCTCGGCAAGTTTGGGCAGCTCATGATACATGAGCTGGTCGGCGAGATTATTCGATTTAGTCGCGATACCAACCGTGATGTTGTTGCGGCGTGCTGCCTCGGCAAAAGGCACCAGATAGGCCATCGATTTGCCGACGCCTGTGCCCGCCTCAATTACACGATGAGTGCCCGTGGCCAGCGCATCGCGGACCTCGAGCGCCATCGCGATCTGCTCATCACGCGGCTCGTAGGTGGGATACATGCGATTGACTAGGCCACCCGGCGCATAGTCTGCCTCAATCTCCTCACGACTCGGCATCTTGAGGACCGGCAGTTCGTCGGCGTCCACCCGATCGTCGGCGCGGTCGGCCTTGAGAACGTCAGCACGAGCGGCGCTGAGAGAGAAGATAGAGCCAGGGTTCTGCCCCGCCAAGAATGAGAAGATAGGACGATAGGACCAAGGCACACCCGGGTGCATGTCGGCTAGGCGCGCCATGAGGCCCTGGGGCAAGTCGGTGAGCGCCACGAGCAACACGCGCCATACGCCACACAGGGCGTCGACGTCGGCATTGGCACGGTGTGATACCGAGTCACAGCCAAACAGATCGGCCATAAAAGACAGCTTGTGCGAGGCCAGGCGCGGTAGCGCGATGCGCGACAGCGCCAGCGAATCGATCCAAATATCGCTGACGTTGACGCCGCCTTTGACCGACTCGATAAACGAGCGGTCGAACGTGGCGTTATGTGCGATCACCGGGCAACCACCGACAAAATCGGCGAGAGCGGCGACGGCCTCAACGGCCGACGGGGCATCTGCCACATCGGCATTTGTAATGCTAGTGAGCTCGGTAATCTCGGTGGGAATCAGCTGCTTGGGATGCACGAAGGTATCGAAGCGGTCGATGATCTCGCGGCCCGAAAGACGGGCCGCGGAAATCTCAATTAACTCGTTGTCCTGTACCGAAAGACCCGTGGTCTCGGTATCGAGGACGATAACGTCCTCTTCGATGAGGCCAAACGATTGTGTCTTTGCGCGTTCTGCAAGCGTGGCATAGGAGTCGATGACAAACTGTGGCGTTCCAGGAGATACAGCGTCCTCGATTAGCATGCAACGCCCGCTCGACGAAGACCCATACGGATTAGGCTGTCGCACACCTGCGGGAACGTCATGTCGTCGGTATGGCGAATCTCGTCAGGATACAGTGACGTATCGGTCATGCCGGGGATGGTGTTGGTCTCGAGAATGACGGGGCCGTCCTCGCTCACGATAAAATCGCTGCGCGAGATGCCCAAGCAACCGAGTGCCCTATGGGCCGCACAGGCAAGTTCCTGGGCACGCGCATAGTTTTCGGGCGAGATCTGCGCCGGAATACGATGGATGTCAGTGGGATCGACGTACTTTACGTCCAAGTCGTAGAACTCGCAGTCCTCGGGCTTACGAATCTCGACGATCGGCAGGGCGCGCACGTCGTCCTCACCGTATACGCCGACGGTGATCTCGGTACCCTCGATGCACTTCTCGATCAGCACTTTGTCGCCGTACTCAAACGCCTTGGCGATTGCCGCGGGCAGCTCGGAGGACTCATGGACCAGGGAAATGCCATAGCTGGAACCGTTGACGGCCGGCTTCACAAAGCAGCGCTCGCCACAAACCTCGACGATATGATCGGTATCGACTTCATCGCCCACCTCGAGCGCGAGGCCGGGGGCAATGGGAATGCCCGCCTTGGCGTACAGGAGCTTAGAGACCTCCTTGTCGGCACCGCAGGCGCTGGCAAGCACGCCCGAGGCCGTGTAGGGGATACCCAGGGTCTCCATGGCACCCTGTATGGCGCCATCCTCACCGCCGGCGCCGTGCATGGCGATAAATGCCACATCGAAACCGCCGGTCGCCATGGTTACCATAAAGTCATCGGCGGCGGTGTCGAGCAGCTCCACCGAGGTGTAGCCGGCTTCCTTCAGTGCCGCCACGACGTTCTTTCCCGAGTTGAGCGAGATCTCGCGCTCGGCGGAATGACCGCCCGCCAAGACCGCTACGTGCATGTTCTCTAGGCTTTTACCCGGCATGGGCAGACTCCTCCTCTATAATTTCTGCAGCTGATACCATATTGTAGCGATACACTCTACGTTTCCCCAAAATCGAAAGGCTTCCATGAATCCCAGGACTAAATCTCAGGACATTCGCGACTTGAGCCAAAACGATATTCGCGAGCTCGTGGCCGAACTTGGCCAGCCCGCCTTCCGCGCAAAGCAGCTCATCGAATGGGTCTTTGAGAAGAACGTTTGTTCGTTTGACGATATGACCAACCTTCCTAAGGCTTTCCGCGAGCAGCTTAAAGGCGCTTTCGCCTTTGACACGCCGACTGAACTCACCAAGCAGGTTTCCAAAGATGGCTCTCGCAAGTATCTGCTCGAGTATCACGACGGCATTTCCGTCGAGACCGTCGGCATGCCCCGTCGTAATAAGCTTTCCGTCTGCGTTTCCACCCAGGCAGGCTGTGGCATGGGCTGCGCCTTTTGCGCTACTGGCCTCAACGGCCTCAAGCGCTCTCTGACCGCTCAAGAGATCGTCGACCAGGTACTTCATGTATCCAACGACTTTGGCGAGCGTGCCACGAGCGTTGTCTTCATGGGCCAGGGCGAGCCGTTTGCCAACTACGATGAGGTTCTCAAGGCACTGCGTATCCTCAACGACCCCGATGGCATCGGTATCGGCGCCCGTCACCTCACCGTCTCTACCAGCGGCGTTATTCCTGGTATTCGCAAATTTGCCGATATCCCCGAGCAGTTCACGCTTGCCGTTTCCCTGCACTCCGCCATCCAGTCGACGCGCAATAAACTCATGCCCGGTGTTAAGAAGTACACGCTGCTTCGCCTTCACGAGGCGCTTCAGCTCTACACCGAGAAGACTGGCCGCCGCCCGACCTATGAGTATGCCATGATTGAAGGCGTCAACGATACGAATCCCGAGATGCAGGCGCTCTGCGACTTCTGCGAGGGAACGCTGTGCCACGTTAACCTGATTCAGCTTAACGACATCGAGGGCAGCCCGCTCAAGCCGTCGCCGATTCATAAGGTTGAGGATCTTCAGCGCCGCCTTGAGTCTCGTGGCATCGAGACCACAATCCGTAATTCTCGCGGCAATGATATTGATGCCGCCTGCGGACAGCTGAAGCAGCGCTTCAAAGTTCAAAAGAACGCATAGGGGAGTCACACCCCAAAACGTTTCATGTGAAACATCGAGCAGCCCCGGTTGCAGGATATGCAACCGGGGCTGTTTCATTTATTGACCTCGATTATGAATCAGCTGCTACTGATCCCATTAAGAACAGCCAAAATATGGGGTCCTTGTCGTGTGAATCAGACAATTACCCATCAAAAAATGCTGGGTAATTGTTAGGTACCTAATAGCCTACATTTTCCCATTGGTTGCTAACCCAACCTTGATTAATCTTGGGATTCTTCGTTACCTGAGCAGTACGCATGGCAACATCTTCAGTCATAACATCCATTTTCTTCTTGGACGTATCAACAATATCTTGCGCACCACGAAGCAAACGACCTCGGAGCTCATCGTCTGTTGCAATCTTATAGCCAGCAAAGGCACCAGCCGCGACAGTCGTCGCCAATGCAATCGCAGTTAAAATCTTATTCCTCATCTCGGTCTCCTTGATCAAACTGAATCATTTCACCAAGAATACGAGAGAGGTCTTCCTCGTCTTTAAACTCAATCTCAATCTTATTCTTTCCACGTGAGCTCTTCACACGTACATTGGTATTAAATACCTGACGAAGTACGCGGGCAGCCTTTTTAAAAGACTGAGGCGTTGCAGGCCGTGGCGTCTTAGGTGTCTCTCCGGCAGAAAACAACGGAGCAAGATTTTCTGTCGCTCTAACGGAAAGGCCCTCTGCAACAACCTTCTCAGCAAGTCGAATTCGAGCATCCTCATAGGGTACTGCAAGAATAGCACGTGCATGACCAGCTGTAAGTTTGCCCTCAAAAATCATCTGCTGAACAACTTCGGGGAGATCGAGAAGACGCAGTGAGTTTGTAATTGCGGAGCGTGACTTGCTTACCGCCTTTGACAATGCCTCCTGGGTCATACCGCTGGCATCAATGAGCTGGCGATACCCCTTAGCCTCTTCGACGGGATTCAGATCAGAACGCTGAAGGTTTTCGATAAGTGCAAGAGCCAGCATCTCTTCATCATTAACTTCTTTAATGATGACAGGCAGCTCCTCAAGACCAGCAAGCTTTGACGCCTGGTAACGCCGCTCACCAGCGATGATCTCATAGCCGTTTCCATGCTTGCGAACCAAAAGCGGCTGCAAAACACCATGTTCTTGGATTGACTCGCTCAACTCGCGAAGTTCAGTTTCGTTAAAGTGAATTCGTGGCTGATTTGGGTTGGGAACGATATCCTCAATAGGTAGTTTTGTTTCAGATGCAGCATTTGAAGCAGATGCAGCCGAACCACCGGTCTCATATTCGGCCTCTGAGACCAAAGCATTGAGTCCACGTCCCAATCCGCCACGTTTCTTTGCACTAGGCACGCTTGATCACCTCTTTTGCAAGGTTCATATATGCTTTTGCACCCTTATTTTGTGGCGCATAGGTAATTACCGGCTCTCCAAAAGACGGAGCTTCGGAGATTTTAACCGTACGGGGAATCAGTGTCTTAAACGCCTTATCACCAAAGTACGATTGAACTTCCTCAACAACCTGATTCGACAGAGAAGTACGCGAGTCATACATAGTCATAAGCACGCCATAGGTGTCTAAGCCCTTGTTCAGACGTGATTTAACCATCTTCATTGACTCAAGCAGCTTCGTAACACCCTCGAGTGCGTAATACTCGCACTGGATCGGAATCAATACGCTATCTGCTGCAGTCAAGGCGTTAATAGTAAGCAGGCCGAGCGATGGAGGACAATCAATAAAAATGAAATCGAACTCATCCTGAATCGGCTCAAGCAAATCTTTGAGGCGGGTTTCACGAGCAATTGCGCTTACGAGCTCAATTTCGGCGCCTGCAAGCTGAATTGTAGCAGGAATTACGAATACCTTTTTGCAATTTGTATCAAGAACAAGCGATTCTGCCGGCACATCATTCAACAATGCATCGTAGATGCAGTGATCTAGGTCTTCTTTTTCAATTCCAAATCCACTGGTGCTATTTCCCTGCGGATCAAAATCAACAATCAGTGTCTTACGACCCTGCTCACCCAATGCTGCCGCAAGGTTTACAGCCGTCGTCGACTTACCAACGCCGCCTTTTTGATTGATGATTGCAATGATACGCGTGTCTTTTGCGCTCTTAGAGCGCTTAACGTCGCGAAATCCCACGGTCCCTCCTGGTGTGTATTAAAGCTGTCAAACGGAGGATGTTTCACGTGAAACATTCCGAATCGATATCAACTGCCATGTTTCACGTGAAACACTGCAAGTTGTTAATATCCATTATGTTTCACGTGAAACATCTAGGCAAGCGGATTCTTCTTTGCCATGCCATTTGCACGGGGCAATGAAACGGATGCCGGATGACTCTTTTTAAGAACAATAAACTCCCTGTGGCCCAAGCCATCAGGCAAATCGATTGCGTCATTCAGAAGCAAAGTGAAACCGCAGATCTTAGCTGCTGACATGCCGGAAGCAAGCTCCTCATCCGAAGGATTGCCCTTGGTGATAACAAATAACCCTCTATCCTTGAGATACGGAGCCGCATACTCAACAAGAATCGGTAGAGGGGCCAGTGCGCGTGCGGTTACGACAGAGAACTGCTTCTTATGGCTTCGAGCATATTCTTCAAGACGATAATGAACCGCATGAGCATGTTTCAATCCAAGAGCATGAACAAAAGAATTAACGGCATCAACCTTCTTGCCAACAGAGTCAATATATGTAGCTTTACGATGCGTGGTTATGGTTAAAGGAATACCAGGGAAGCCAGCACCTGTTCCCATATCGAGCAAAACCCCCTCAGGAGCCTTATTGATATAGGGGAGCAAAACTAGTGAGTCGAGGATATGAAGTATCGCAGCATCTTCTACGTTAAGGATGCGGGTAAGATTCGTTGTCTTATTTGTTTCCAGAACTAAATCCAAATGCTGAATACATTTCCTCAGCTCAACATCAGTTACGCTCAAGGAATACTCATTGCAATAGGAAGTTAGACGACTCAACATCTCGTCAGCTTGCTGATCAGTAAGTACTAACAACGAAAGCTCCTTTCTGACAAAAATCAGTGTATCGAGAACTTTTGACAAAAAAAGGGGACGTGGAAACCACGTCCCCTAAGCATAAGCTCGAGTAGATTATCGAGCAACAATCACAACATGGCGATCGGGATCAGAGCCCTCGGAATGAGTGTCAACGGCATCGTTGCCGCGAAGGGCAATGTGAACCAGTCGACGCTCATAGGCATTCATGGGCGGCAAGGAAACACTCTTATGAGTGCGAATGGCGCGCTCGGCAGCGGACTGCGCCATGGAAGCAACCTTGTCCTGTCGGCGGCTCTTATAACCCTCGACGTCCACGACGACCGGATACCTAAAGCCAAGCTTGCGGCTCACCAGCAGCGAGAACATAACCTGAAGGGCATCGAGGGTACGTCCGTGACGCCCAATGAGAACAGCAAGATCCGGAGCCGTTACATCCAAAATCAGCTCACCCTCGTCGCCCTCATACTCATCGATAGGAGAGTTGGCGGCATCGAAGTGCGAAAGGATGGAACGCAGGATGGAAATCGCGACATCGGCAATGGTGTCGAGCTCCTCGTCTGTCAGCTCTTCACCAGCCTTGTAGCGCTGTGCAATCTCGGGATAATCGCCCGCGACCTGCGGGGCAACCTCCTCAAGCATATCCTCGATGATCTCTTCAGACATAACGTACTCCAAAAGTTAGGTACCTAAATAAGATTACTGTCCCACTACTTCTTCTTGTGCGGGCGCGGCTTCTTCTCGCGACGAGTGACCTCGACCTGCAGCGGAGCGTTCTTAAGACGCTCCTCCTCATCGGCCTTAGCCTTGTCAATAACCTTCTGCGTCACGAAGATCTGCTGGATAACCTGCCAGGCAGAAGACACATCGTAGTACAGCAGAACGCCGACGGGCAGGCTCCAGCCCATCCAAAGCATCATGACCGTCATGACAACGGCCATCATACGCATGCTCTGCGCCTGCTGGCCGGTCTGATTGCGCGACATATAGAGCTGCGGAATCAAGGTCAGGACGGCAAAGAGGATCAGGCAGATCAACGCAGGCAGTGCGACCATAAAACCATCGGCAAAAGAGGCGCTCGGCGTGGTGGTCAAGTCGGGCAGAATATTAAAGAACGAGAACGTGCCGTCGTTAAAGTAGTCCGGCAGGTTACGCAGCAGCGTAAATAGGGCGAACAGGACAGGCATCTGGATCAACAGCGGCAGACAACCAGCCATGGGGTTGAACTTGTTCTCGCTGTAGAACTTCTGCATCTCCTCGGCCTGACGCTGGGGATCGTCGGCATAGCGCTCCTGTATCTCGAGCATCTTGGGCTGAAGCACTTGCATGCGAGCCGTCGACTTGGTCGACTTGAGCATAAGCGGCGTCAGCAGCAGACGGATGATGACCACCAGGATGATGATGGACAGGCCCCAGTCGACCGCAAAGGTCTGGATGAGCTTGAGCAGCTCGAAAAGGATGTTAACGATCCAATCCCACATGTAAGTTTTCCTCCGATAGCGAGTGCCCGCTAAGGCACAGGGTCATAACCGCCGACGTGCAGGGGATTGCAGCGAGCGATGCGCCTCACGGCAAGCCAGCAGCCTCTCAAAACACCGTACTTCTCAATCGCCTGGATGGCGTATTGCGAGCACGTTGGGTAATAAATGCAGGCGTCAGGCAATAAGGGCGAAATAACCTGTTGATATATGCGAATAGGAGCGATGGCAACACGTCGCAAAACGTGATTGCTCATCGCTCCTCCCCGGCAACGCCGGCGCGTTTCATAAGCGAACGCAATGCCTTGTCCATCTCCTGCGGCGAGGAATCCCCCGTCTTGGGAGTTGCGAACAAGATGATGTCATAACCCGCAACGGGAAATCCGCAGCTGTGGGCGGCCTCGCGCATCACACGCTTAGAACGGTTGCGCACGACTGCGCAACCGAGCCGTTTAGCACCAACGAAGGCGACCCTTCCGGAGTCGCCTTCGCCAACCGATTCACATATGGTCATTCGAATCAGAGGGTGATTGAAACGACGCCCCTGACTGAACACATGCTCGAAATCTTGCCGAGACTTAATAGTCTTCATGCGAGATGTGTGTATCGCTGCTAGACAGTGAGACGCTTGCGGCCCTTGGCGCGGCGACGGGCGAGCACGGCACGACCGCCCTTGGTGGCCATACGGGCACGGAAGCCATGGGTCTTGGCACGCTTACGCTTATTAGGCTGATACGTACGCTTCATCTTAAGTTCCTCCTGCTGCATTTCGAGTGTCCGCGGGGGCGCGGACGCAGATATAGACACGTGAGCTTGAAGATTGTAGGGAAATCAATGTTCAAATGTCAAGAAATCAAAGGTAAAAGGTTGCGCAGTTCACACGGTTCCCCCATAAGCCGAGCTCGATTTAGCGGTGCGTGGCAACTTTTCACGATATTTCATCGAGTTTTCAACAGGTCATGTTGGCAATGTTGAGAACTTTTCGTCCGTTTTCCAAAGTTTTCAACAGGTTTTGAAAAGTTGTCGAAAGATGAGAAACATTGCACGGTGAGCTACTATTTGTTCGAAACCTATTGAAAGATTGCGAGCGGCATGTCTGACGACTTTTACACCATGGTCGATTCCGGAGACCCGGCACCCGACAACGAGCACATCACCGGCGTGCGCGAAGAGCGCGACGAAGGCGAGCAGACGACCACGCAGGCGCCAAAAGCCATGTACGCCGCACGCATAGCGGTCTATGACGACATGCTGTCGACGCCGCGCGTCATCGTCATAGATCCGCAAGATGTCCGCACGTACTTGGAAGAGACAACCAACACCGTCTACCAGTGCATGAAAGAACAAGGTGGCCATATCTCGCTCATGGTCATCCGCGAGATTGTCGAAAACTTTATCCACGCGCACTTTGCCGAGCCCATCATCTCGATTCTGGACGGCGGAGACACCATCCGCTTTGCTGATCAAGGACCCGGTATCGACGACAAGGAACGCGCTTTCGACTTTGGCGTGACCAGCGCAAACAGCAACATGAAGCGATACATTCGCGGGACTGGGGCTGGGTTTCCCATGGTGCAGGAATACCTGGAAAATGCCGGCGGCGCCGTGTCCATCGAGGACAACATGGGCAGCGGCACCGTGGTTACGGTAAGTCTGGACCCCAAGCGCGTGCAGGAAATCGAGCGTGCCGGCGGACGCGGTGCTGCCGTGCGGCCCGAGACGGAGCAGCCCACATATCCCCTGCCGGGAGCTTTTGCGCAGCAGCCCATGGCAACGCAGCAGATGCCGCCACTGGGGTATAGCCAGCAGTTCCCGCAGCAGTACCAGCAGGGATATCAGCAGCCGTACCAGCAGATGCCGCAGCAGCAGTACAACCCCTGGGCCCAGCAGATGCCTCCGCAGCCTTACCAACAGTGGCCCCAAAGTTTTCAACAGCAAATGCCGACGGTGCAGAGTTCTCAACAACCAGCAGCTCAAATGATGTATCCTAATGCAGCAAATCAGTATGCGCAGCCACAACCGGACGTGTTCGTAAGCGATCGCGGCAACGCCGCGCTGGGCTATCTGGCGCAAAATCAAGCGTGCGGTGCAACCGATCTGGCGAGGGCGTTTGGAAACTCGGCCCCCACTTGGTCACGCACGCTCAATGACTTGGCGCAGGCCGGCTTGGTCATCAAGCATGGCCAGAAATACCATCTGACCGAACTCGGCGCCGCCCGCGTGCGAGCTCAGGGCTAAAGAACGGGAGAGACAGTGGACGAGGAAGCAAGCATCATCCTGGGGGATGCCATCGCCTTTTGCCAGCGCGACGGCCAAGATGCACGCCTCATCAACATGCTGGGGCAATCGCGCGCCATAAGCCTGACCGAAGATACGCTCACGATCGAGGCGCCCTCGCGCTTTGCCATCGCGCAGCTCAAAAAACATCAGTCGACTATTGAGGCCTATCTGGAAGAAATCGCCTTTGCACCGATTGCACTCGACATCGTGGCACCGCAAGGCGCCGCGACAGAATCCGCTGCCGCGACGGCGCCCGCCACGGCTCCCGCTACTTCCCCGGCGGCGCCGGCCTCCGCAGGCGACGCGCCGACAATCGAGCACCAGCACGGCGATGTTTCCCGTGAAACCATGGCACCGTTGCCGGCCGCGGCGGCGACGTCAACGAACGCACCCGTCACGCACATGCCCATCGCCCACGACGCAGCGGCGGGCGCGGATTCGGGCATTGCAATCAAGAACACGCTCTCGGCCGATGATTTTCGTCGCATGATGAACCAGATGAAGGGCGGAGCGCCGACTAAATCCACGCAAGCTGCGACCCCCGCTTCACCCATGCCAGCACCGACCGTGCCGGCCGAGCAGAATACGGATGGAGCCCCACTCGCCGCGAACTCAAAATTTACCTTTGAGAACTTTGTCTACGGCCCCGAGAACAGCCACGCCTATCGCTCGGCACTCAAGTTTGCCGCCCTCGCGGACGAGCGCGGCACGTGCACATCGCTGTTCATCTACGGCAAATCGGGCCTGGGCAAGACGCACCTGCTGCTTGCCATCAAAAACGAGCTCGCCGAGAAGTCGCCCGAGATCAAGGTCAAGTATGCCAACTCCCAGGCATATCTGGACGACCTGATGACCGAGTTCGACCGCCAAAAGAAGAGCAACGCCCCCATCATGCAGGCGTACCACGGCGTGGACGTGCTCATCATCGATGACATCCAAAACATCATCGGCAAGCGCGCGAGCGTGGACTACTTTTTCCAGCTCATGGACGAGTTCATCCGCAACAACAAGAAGGTCGTCATCGCGGCAGACCGCGCCCCCAAGGACCTGAGCATGGACGAGCGTCTGACCAGCCGCTTCAACGCCGGCATGCTCTGCCTGGTCGCAGAGCCCAGCTACGAGATGAAATACAAGATCTTGCAGCGCTATTACGAGAACACCATCGTCGCCGCTCCCGAGGCAGGCGACGACTCGCTGCTGGCGGCCTATGGGGGCGACGGCGGACACCTGACCGATGAGCACTTTAAACACATGGCCGAGGTCTCGGGCACCAACATCCGCGAACTCGAGAGCTTCTGCGAGCGCTGCGCCGGCGAGGCGGGCGACCGCGAGCGCGAGGGCGGGGAGCTCACCTTTGATGATATCGACGCCATCGCCAGCCAGTACTTCGACACATCGGCCAAAAAGATCAACGTGCAAACGGTTCAGTCCGTCATCGAAGAGCAGTACGGCGTGACGCACGAGGAACTCATCGGCCCGCGGCGCAACGCCAACATCGCCAAAGCACGCCACATTGCCATCTATCTGGCAATCGAGATGTGCGAGATGACAACCACGGCAGTGGGCGCCGAATTTGGCAACCGCAACCACTCGACCGTCAGCACAAGCTACAAAAAGGTCCAGAAGATGATCCAGGAAGACCGCACCGTCACCGAAGACCTCAAGTCGCTGCGCGATAAAATTACACTGCGCTCGTAGGGAAATAGAGACACCTGTTGAAAACTTGTCGAAACCACGGGCATAAGGTGTCTAAAACCCAACCCGCGGTGATGAAAAGTTTTGCGCAGGTTTTGAACGTGGAAAACCACCCCCGTTGCACACAGGTTGCTGTCGATTCTCTTTTTGGGTCTGACCTGCGTCTTTGGGAGTAATCAACAGTTTCGTCAGTGCTATTACTATTATTAAGATATTTATATCTATAGAAAGGTATTAAAAGATGAAGTTCACCGTCAGTCAGAGCTCGCTTACACAAGCCATCGGCGTCGTTATGAAGGGTGTCGCTTCGGCATCCACCCTTCCCATCCTGTCGGGCGTGCTCGTTAAGGCGCAAGACGGCATCTTGGAATTCCAGACCTCTAACTACACCATCTCGATCCGTCATCGCATCGCGGCGCATGTCGAAGAAGAGGGCGAGATGGTTATCCCCTGTAAGATGCTCTCCAATATCACCAAGACTCTCCCCGATGCCCCGGTCACCTTTGAGCTGTCCGAGCGCCAGGTGCTGATTGGTTGCGAGAAGAGCTCTTTCCGCCTGAACACGCTCGATGCCAATGACTTCCCCGAGTTTCCGGCCTATGCCATCGAGAGTGCCGTGGAGCTGCCGACCGATATCTTGTCCGAGATGGTCGGCCGCGTGTGGCGCGTCACCTCGACCGACAAAGCCCGCCCCATCCTGGGCGGCGTGCACATGAAGGTCGAGAACAACACCGTGCGCCTGGTGGCGACCGATTCCTTCCGCTTGGCCGTGTGCGATACGCAGGTCGAGACCTCGACCCTCGAGGGCTCCTTTGAGCTCAACGTTCCGGCGGACGCCTTTAACGACGCACTGAACATCATGGCCAGCCAGGCGACCATCATGATCGGGGCTACCGACACCCAGGTCGTCTTCGAGGCCGGCAACACCACCTACGTGTCGCGCCGCATCGAGGGCGTGTACCCCAACTACAAGCAGCTCATCCCCGATTCGTGCGTGACGAGCGTCAAGATCGACGTCGCCGCCTTTAACGCCGCCCTCAAGCGCGTGGCCGTTATCGCGAGCGCCAACCCCGCCGTCAAGTTCGAGATCGATGTCGAGAACGGGCAGATGGGCTTGTCCTCCATTTCCAATGACCAGGACCTTGCGCAGGAGACGATCGATGTCGAGGCCGAGGGCGAGTCGGGTACTATCGCCTTCAACTACCACTACATCTTCGGCTGCCTCAATGCCCTGTCCAAGGAGAAGGAGATCACACTGGAGCTCAAGAGCTACTCGCAGGCGGGCATCTTCAAGTCCTACGACAAGATCAACTACCTGTACCTAGTCATGCCGGTCCGCATCTAGCGCTGCGCCATGACCATATTCGCCCGCGATCTTTCCGTCGCGCACTACCGCAGTTTCGATAGCTATCGCCTTGCCCTGGACGAAGGCGTGACGATACTTGCGGGACCCAACGCGGCGGGAAAGACCAATCTCATAGAGGCACTGCAGCTGCTGACGAGCGGCGCCTCGTTTAGGCATCCGACCGCAGCCGAGCTCGTCCATGACGGCGTGGGCTCGTGCAAGGTCGAGCTGAGACTCGAGGGCGACGGCCGCGTGCTTGATATGGGATTGAGCGCGGAGGACGGTAAGCGCTCGTTTAGCCGAAACGGCAAGAGATGCTCTGCCGCCGATGTGCGCGGGGTTCTGCCGAGCGTGCTGTTTTGCCCCGACCATCTGGACATGGTTAAGCGGGGCGCCAGTGTGCGCCGCGCCGCCCTCGATGACTTTGGCATGCAGCTGAGCGCACGCTATGCCGATCTTGCGAGCACCTATGGGCGCTGCGTGACCCAACGTAACGCCTTGCTCAAGGAAACCTGGTGCTGCCGCGAGATGCTCGGCGCGTGGAACGATTCGATTGCCCGCGCGGGCTCGGCTCTGCTCGTGCACCGGTTGGCCCTGCTCGACCGGCTGGCGGGCCATGTGCACACTGCCTACGGGCAAGTGGCGTCCGGCGAGGCCGCCAACGTGACCTATGCGTCCACGCTGGGGGATTTGCCCCAGGTCGAGGATCGCGAAGAGCTGAAGGGCTGGGCGTACGAGCGCATGCTGGCTGCCCTTGATGAGCACGCCGACGAGGAAATTCGCCGCGGCGTGACGCTGGTGGGACCGCATCGCGACGAGATCGAGTTTACCGTGGCGGGTCGCTCCGCCCGTTCATTTGCCAGCCAAGGACAGCAGCGAACGCTGGTGCTGTCCTGGAAGGTGGCCGAGGTGGCCGTGGCTCGCGATGTCCTGGGCACCGCCCCACTGCTGCTTTTGGACGACGTGATGAGCGAGCTCGACGGCGAGCGCCGCGGTGCTTTCCTGCGTCTGATCGGCGATGATATCCAGACGGTTATAACCACGACCAACCTGGGGTACTTTACCGATGACCTGCTTGATCGAGCCAAGGTGGTGAGCATGGGTGAGACGTGCTAATTACGAGCGCGAGAGCGAGACGGTCGCCTTCAGTGGCTTTTTGAACGCAGAGCGCCAGCGCATCCTGGCGTCGGCGACGCCTAAGCGCCGTGCGCAGATGGAGGCTGCCGAGGAGTCGCGCGCGGTCTATCGCGCGTGGAACGCGGTGTGCTCGGGCACGCGCGAGGGGCGGCATGTGACGGGGCTGCGCTACCTGCCCGAGTCCAATGAGCTGCTGGTGTATCTCGACTCGCCCTCGTGGACGCAGGAAATGACGCTGTTGCGCGAGATCATCCGCGCGCGCATGGAACGCGCCGGTGCGCATGTGGACGGCCTGGTGTTCAAAACCACCGCACCCGGTCACACGCCGCCCGCCGCCAAGGAGCGCCTGCGCCCGGCGACGACCGAGCGCCCGCCGGCCCCGCACGCCGACCTAAGTGAGGGCGAGCGCACCGAGATCAAGCGCCAAGTGGCGCCCATCGAAGACCAAAAACTGCGCGAGGCCCTCGAGAACGCCATGAGAGCCAGTGCCGAGTGGGCCAAGGGCGTGCAAAGCAAAAAAGAGCCTTAAATCGCATCTGGTGGCCTTGTAGAGCCAAATACCCTCGTTCCCGAGGGTATTTTTTTACGATAAACTAGTAAGGCTGTACACATTTTCTTGACTGAAGGAGGACGTGTGGCAAACGAAAACGATTACGATGGCGGCGAGATTAAGATTCTCGAAGGTCTCGAGGCCGTTCGTAAGCGCCCGGGCATGTATATCGGTTCGACGAGTGCCAGCGGTCTGCATCACCTGGTGTGGGAGATCGTTGACAACTCCGTCGACGAGGCCATGGCCGGTTTCTGCACCGAGATCCAGGTGACGGTCCACGCCGACAACTCCATCACGGTCGTCGACAACGGGCGCGGCATCCCCGTCGACGAGCACCCTGTTAAAAAGATTCCGACGCTCGAGGTCGTCATGACGATCCTGCACGCCGGCGGTAAGTTCGATAACTCGGCCTATAAGGTCTCGGGCGGCCTGCACGGCGTGGGCATCTCCGTCGTCAACGCACTGTCCAAGCGCGTGGTCGTTCAGGTTCGCCGCGATGGCAACACCTACGAGATGGAGTTCTCGCGCGGCAAGACTGTCAAGAAGATGGAGGTCGTGGGCACCTCGGATTCGACGGGCACCACCGTCACCTTCTGGCCCGACGACGAGATCTTCGAGACCTGCATCTACGATTTCGATACGCTGCACAACCGTCTGCAGGAGACGGCGTTCCTCAATAAGAACCTCAAGATCGTGCTGACCGACGAGCGCGAGGCGACTCCCCACGTGGAGGAGTTTTGCTACGAGGGCGGCATCATCGACTTCGTCGAGTTCCTCAACGAGGGCAAGGACGTCCCCGAGGCCTTTAAGGAGCCCATCTACATCGAGGGCAAATCGGACCCGGACGCGCCTGTGGCCAAGATGGGCGAGGTCGAGGTTTCCCTGCAGTGGAATAGCGGCTACGGCGAGAACGTCATGTCGTTTGCCAACGATATCTACACCCCCGAGGGCGGCATGCACCTTGAGGGCTTCCGCACCGCGCTTACCCGCGTAATCAACGATTACGCGCGCAAGCAGAATCTGCTCAAGGAAAAGGACGCCAACCTGACCGGCGACGATGTGCGCGAGGGCCTTTCGGCCGTTATCTCGGTCAAGCTGCCCGACCCGCAGTTTGAGGGCCAGACCAAGGCCAAGCTCGGCAGCTCCTATATGCGCGCGCTGACGCTCAAGATCGTGACCGACGGCCTCGCCGATTACCTCGAGGAGCACCCTAAGCCTGCCCGCGAGATCGTCAAGAAGGCCCAGCAGGCCTGCAAGGCCCGCAATGCCGCCCGCAAGGCGCGCGAGGCGACGCGTCGCAAGAGCCTACTCGAGACGGCGTCCCTGCCCGGTAAGCTCGCTGACTGCTCGGTGCGCGATGCCGAGCTGACCGAGCTCTTTATCGTAGAGGGCGACTCGGCAGGCGGCTCGGCCAAGGACGGCCGTCGCCGAGACATCCAGGCGATTCTGCCCCTGCGCGGCAAGATTTTGAACGTCGAACGCGTTGGCGACCACCGCGCGTTCTCGAGTGACACCATCCAGTCGCTGATTACCGCGATCGGCTGCGGCGTTACGACGAGTGCCGGCGACGGCGGCGACTTCGATATTGCTAAGGCGCGTTACCACAAGATCATCATCATGACCGATGCAGACGTCGACGGTGCGCATATCCGCATCCTGCTGCTGACATTCTTCTACAAGTACATGCGTCCGCTGATCGATGCCGGCTACGTCTATGTTGCCTGCCCGCCCATCTTTGGCATTAAGGTGCGCAACAAGATCCACTACGTGTATCCCAACGGCCGCCAGCCCGAAGACGAGATCCTACGCGACACCATCCAGAGTCTGGGCCTGAACCCCGACGACAACGACGAGGACGGCAAGGCCAAGGATGGCAAGATCACCAAGAAACGCAAAGGCTATACCGTCCAGCGCTACAAGGGCCTGGGCGAGATGGACCCCAAGCAGCTTGCCTCGACGACGATGGACCCCAAGACCCGTATTCTGCAGCGCGTGTCGATCGAGGACGCCGTGGTGGCAGACCGCGCCGTGCGCGAGCTGATGGGTTCCGAGGTCGGCTATCGCCGCGAGTACATTGAAAAACATGCACATGATGCACGATTCCTTGACGCTTAAGAGGAGGTAACGTGGCAGACGATATCAACAATAACGAGGGTATGGGCGAGGCCGGCGATGCCGGTATGCCCGACGATCTGAAGCGCCTGCTTGCCCGTGCTGAGCAGGGCGAGGACGGCGATCCGGACGCCTATAACCCCGATGCCGATGATGAGGAGGAAGAGGACGACGACGCCGAGCTCGAGGAGAGCTTTGGCGAAGTCGACCGTGGCGCCTCGGCCGGCGAGGATATCAACGGCGGCCAGCTCCAGATTTCGGAGTTCGGTCGCGAGATGAAGCAGTCGTTTATCGAGTATTCGATGTCGGTCATCACGGCGCGCGCCCTGCCGGACGTGCGCGACGGCTTAAAGCCGGTGCACCGCCGCATCCTGTACGCGATGAACGAGAGCGGCATCTACCCCAACCGCCCGCACAAGAAGTCGGCGTGGACGGTCGGCGAAGTTATCGGTAAGTACCACCCGCACGGCGATTCCGCGGTCTACGAGGCCATGGTTCGCCTGGCGCAGTGGTTCTCCATGCGCACGCCGCTCATCGACGGCCACGGCAACTTCGGCAACATCGATGGCGACGGCGCGGCGGCCATGCGTTACACCGAGAGCCGCCTGGCAAAGCCCGCCATGGAGCTTCTGCGCGACCTGCAGAAGGATACCGTCGACTGGCAGCCCAACTACGACGAATCGCTCGCCGAGCCCCAGGCGCTGCCTGCGCGCTTCCCCAACCTGCTGGTCAACGGCAGCCAGGGCATCGCCGTCGGCATGGCCACCAACATCGCCCCGCATAACCTCACCGAGGCGATCGAGGCCACCTGCTACCTGATCGACAACCCCGACGCCACCGTCGACGAACTCATGCAGATCATGCCCGGTCCGGACTTCCCCACCGGCGCCATCATCATGGGCAGCGCTGGCATTAAGCAGAGCTACGAGACCGGCCGCGGCTCCATTACCGTGCGTGCCAAGGCACATGTGGAGTCCACCAAGACCGGCCGCAGCCGCCTGGTCTTTACCGAGATTCCCTACATGGTCAACAAGGGCACCCTGCAGGAGAAGATCGCCCAGCTCGTTAACGACAAGCGCATCGAGGGCATCTCAGACATGCGCGATGAGTCCAACCAGAAGGGCATCCGTCTGGTCATCGAGCTCAAGAAGGGCGTCATTCCGCAGGTCGTGCTCAACAACCTGTATAAGTACACCTCGCTGCAGACGACCTTCGGCGCCAACAACCTGGCGCTTGTCAACGGCGTGCCCAAATGCCTGAGCCTGCGCGAGATGCTGCAGCACTACATCGACCACCAGGTCGACGTCGTCACCCGCCGCACCCGCTTCGACCTTAAGAAGGCCCAGGCCCGCGCGCATATCCTCGAGGGCTACCTGATGGCCCTTGACCATATCGACGAGGTCATTAGCATCATCCGCTCCTCGCAGACCGACTCCGAGGCCAGCAGCCGCCTGATCGAGCGCTTTGGGTTTACGCCCGAGCAGACCACGGCCATCCTTGAGATGAAGCTCCGCCGCCTCACCGGCCTGGAGCGCGACAAGATCGAGGAAGAACTCGAAGGCCTGCGCCGCGCCATCGCCTACTACGAGGATCTGCTTGCGCACGAGGAGAAGATCCTCGGCGTGATCAAGGAGGAGATGCGCGAGATCGCCCGCAAGTTTGGCGACAAGCGCCGCACCGAGATCACCCACGCCGAGAAGGACCTCGACGTCGAGGACCTCATCGCCGACGAGGACATGGTCGTGACCATCACCCACACCGGCTACGTGAAGCGCATCCCGGTGGCCGCCTACCGCGCCCAGAAGCGCGGCGGCAAGGGCGTCTCCGGCGTGAGCCTCAAGGAAGACGACGTCATCGACGAGATGTTCATCGCCAGCACCCATGAATACGTGCTGTTCTTCTCGACGCGCGGCAAGGTGTACCGCCTCAAGGTGCATGAGCTGCCCGTGGGCACCCGCCAGGCCCGCGGCACCGCGATCGTCAACCTGCTGCCCTTCGAGGAGGGCGAGAAGATCGCGAGCGTCATCAGCTGCCGCGAGTTCCCGGCCGACGAGTACCTGATGTTTGCCACCAAGAGCGGCATGGTCAAGAAGACCGTGATGAGCGCATATGACCGCAGCCGCCGCGACGGCCTGATCGCTATCAACCTGCGTGACGACGACGCGCTGCTGAACGTGCGCCGCGTGCGCGAGGGTGACAAGATCATCCTGGCCACCACTGCGGGCAAGGCGATTATGTTCTCCGAGGAGCAGGTGCGCGCCACCGGCCGCGACACCAGCGGCGTTCGCGGTATCGGTATGAAGGACGGCGTGAGCGTTCTGGGCATGGAAGTCACTAACGGCAACGGCGATCTGTTCGTCATTACCGAGCGCGGCTACGGCAAACGCACGCCGGTTGCGGACTACCCGGAGCAGAATCGCGGCGGCCAGGGCGTCTACACCATCCAAATGACCGAGCGTAAGGGTAACCTCGCGGCCATGAAGGCGGTGGGCCCGCAGCACGAGCTGTTCATCGTGACGGAAGGCGCGACGGTCATTCGAGTCAAGACCGACGAGATCAGCCAGACCGGTCGCGCGACCCAGGGTGTGAAGATGATGAGCGTGGGAGATGGCGACCGCGTCACCGCTGTGGCTCGTATGACGAGTGCCAAGAAGAAGGCCAAGGTTCCGGCCGTTGCCGAGGGCCAGGAGTCGCTCGACCCGCTGGCCGCCGGCGCGATGGAAGCCCCGGCCGATGACGACCATGTTGACATCGGCTCTGGTGACGAGGCGCTGGAGGACCTGCTCGAGGAGTAAGTGAAGGCCTTCGGCCGCCCCGAGGACGACTTCGACTGGGTGCGCGACCGCCCCGGCCACGACCGCCGCTACGCCATCGACGCGGCCAAGCTCCGCCGCGAGCTCGGCTGGGAGCCGAGGAACACCGACTTCGCCGCGGGCCTCGCGGGGACGATCCGCTGGTACCGCGCCAACGAGGCCCGGCGGCGCTCCGCCAAGGAGGCCACCGAGGCCAGGTACAAATCTCAGGGGCAGTAGGACCGCCCGCGTCAATACGGCGGGCCTCTCTGGCGTCTTCCGAAAGGGCCTGTCTCGCCTGAGGCTTCCATTGGTTTGACGATGCCCCCGTGGACCCAAATGATGGCGGGTCCATGGGGGCGTCTCATTTCGTGGGTTGGTTAGGCATGGAGCGGCCTCTTCATCCGTGTCGATTTGCGATGCCATTCGTCCTAATCCTCAGCGGCACTTCAAGATTGTCAATTATCCAGCCCCCTGGAGAGCCAATGCCTATAACATTCACACCCATCTCCGACCGTGTATCAGGGTGTCGGATATATCGAGATCGCATGTCGCCCATGGTATCGGAAGGCTTATCCCATAGAAATTAATCGGAGAGGTGTCTATTGTTTCGAGGTGGCCGTTCGCCCTACGGATCCACGATGTGCCACGGGCGTCGGTAAAAGCAATCTCTGAGCCAAGAACAATTCCCATTCCGCGCCCGTGAGTTGGCAAAAGAGTGGACCAGGAACCCGGAGGAAGAACGGATATGTAAGAACGACATTCATAGTCAGGGCCGGCGAGTTCACCGTTAGGTTTAGGGCCGCTTCCCTGGATTCCAACACAAGTTATGACGACGTTGTAAACCGGAGATTCACTTTTGTTTGACAAGACAGTCCGCATGTATAGGAAAGCGCTGTCGTATGGGTGGTCGTCGGGCCCGAGATCCTCAAGCCAGCACGAGACGCCTTCCACCTGAGCGCCGCCGCATATCTTCATCGTGTACATTTCTTGCGCGATGAGAGTCTCGGAGTGCGACTATGACCGCTGTGGCAGTTGCTATCGCGCTTATGATTTGAACTGCTAACTCTATGAGTCGATCACAAGTCATGCCGTCTCCATTCATATTGCGTGCATGTTAGGTCCTTGAAAGGGCATTCTAGTCTCACGATATCGAAAAAAAGCCGTTCCCGAGGAATTTGGAATTAATTGCTGGAATATGCCCCGTCGTGAGGCGATATATCAAACTATATCTATACTATCGATATATATATCTGATTACAGATATAATCTGATACAGATTCAGATATAAGGAGTTGGATATGAGTGTCCCGCAGCGCGAATCTTTAATCGTAGAATTTAAGAGCGATCGTAAGACCATCTCCGAAAATGTCATCGTAGATGAGGTGGTTGCCCTCTCCAACACCGATGGAGGGGAGCTGTACATTGGTGTCGAGGACGACGGAACGCTCACCGGTGCTCAGCCTCAACATCGAGACCCGTTGCAGATGAGCGCCATGATTGCGAACAAGACAGTGCCTTCTGTCTCCGTGCGAACGGTCGTCCTTGTGGAAGACGAAAAGTACATTACTCGAATAGAGGTTCCGCGTTCCACGAGCGTCATCGCTTCCGCCCAGGGGCGTATCCTGCGCCGGCGTCTCAAGGCCAACGGCGAACCTGAGAGCATACCAATGTATCCGTACGAGATATCGACCCGCCTCTCCGACCTTGGTCGCTTGGATTACTCCGCCCAGCCCGTCCCGGATACTACGCGTGAAGATTTTGATCCGTTGGCGATGGAAAATCTTCGTAATGTTGTGCGGAAATACAATAACAGCGATAAATCGCTTCTAGAGCTCGACGATGAGGATCTTGAGAGGGCGTTGGGGTTTGTCGCAACCGTTGGAGACCAAACAATTCCAACTTTGACGGGACTGTTGATGATCGGCCGCGAAGATGTTCTTGCCAAGGCCGTCCCCACTTCCGAGGCGACCCTTCAGGTGCTGGAGGGCACGAATGTGAGGGTAAACCTTACCTATAAAGGCCCCCTGCTCCGCACTATCGAGCAGGTCTCCGAGGCGATCATACCGTGGAATCCCGTCACCGAAGTATCTTTGGGGTTGTTCAGCGATCCGATTGAAACGTTTAACGGCCGCGCAATTCGCGAGGCGCTTGTAAACGCATTCGGGCACAGGGATTACTCGATGTTGGGTAGGGTCCGCGTTCTGATTGACGACACGGGTTTAACCATTTCGAATCCGGGCGGTTTTATCGAAGGCATATCGATCGATAACCTTCTCACTGCCGATCCCCATGGAAGAAATCCGAGTCTCATGGACGCCCTTAAGCGCATCGGCCTCGCAGAGCGAACCGGGCGAGGGATCGACCGAATCTATGAAGGCTCCCTGCTTTCGGGCAGGCCTCTCCCGGATTATTCCGAATCCGGTTCGACGGGCGTCAGCCTGTTTATTGCGCGCAGCAAGCCGGACCAGGAATTCATCAAGCTCATTGCGGAAGAGTCGGAGAAGAGATCTGCGCCGCTTCCCCTGCAGACCCTGCTTGTCCTCGATGCGCTCAAGCGCCTGCGTCGAGCTACGATTGAGGTGCTGACAGAGCATGTTGACGTTCGAAAGGCTCAACTCATCCAGACGGTAGAGCTGCTGGTCGAGTCTGGTCTGGTTGAGGCAGTTGGCTCGGCGGCGCATAGGGAATACCGTATGAGCTCAAAAGTATATAAGCGCACGGGAAGAGTTAAGGAGTATGTACGTCAGGCGGACATCGATTCGATCCGCTATCCAGAACTCATTTTAAGACTGGCGCGGGAACAGGGGCGTGTGACCAAGCAGGATGTGGCGGAGCTCCTTCACGTTAATCCCGATGTTGCTTACTATGAAATTCGGAAGTTGATCAAGGCTGGAGAGCTTAAGTCGGCAAAACGCGGTCCGGACGCCCATTACGTCCTGAGCTCCCAGTAGTGGGGCTCAATATCTATATCGAACTATATCTGGAACTCTGACATCTATATCGATACCACAGAGATAGTCCGATATAGATGGGGTGATGTTAGATATCGTCTCAAAAGGCTCATAGCTGACGGTGTAGTCACTGTTGATGTTCACTAAGATGTGGTCCGAATGACCACCGCTTCCTGAGTGCCGTGGTCATTGAGAATTGAGCAGAGCATGCCCCGGAAGGGTAACTGCATCGACGACGGCGCCATGGAGCAGGTCTTCGGCCACATGAAGGACAAGTTCTTCCGGAGGGATGTGGCCCGACTTCGAGTTCTTCAAAGCGGACCTCGACGCAATTATCTTTCTATTCCTGCAAGATGTAATAGCTTGAGCGTAATCAGCGCGAGGTTGTATGAAATCCAGTGAATGTCCAGCTTCATGCCTTTGAATAGGGAGCTGCCTTCCGCACCGCCGTATTCTGGATACCGAAAGTATTCAATGTGTCCCTCCTCAACGCACTTTTGGTATAACGTGCAGAAATCGACAATCCAATCGCAATACGCCGGTAGCGGGCTATATGCGTTATTGACCTTCTCGGCAAGAACACCGAGGTTGTGGGTTCTAATGAAGGAGTTGGTTTTGGCGAGCAGGAGATACTCCTATTTCAAGTGTGCTCGGGGTTTGATTTTGCGCCCGTCGTACGCTTTGTTTTGGCGCTTGAACCGAATGGTCGTTGGGGCGTATGGACTCGCGGTGCGGTGTGAATCCGATTTGCCAGGTGAAGGGGTGAATCATGTCTAGCTCCGTTTTCATGCTCCGCCGCATCGTCGTCACCGGCGGCTGCGGCTTCATCGGCTCCAACTTCGTCCACCACGTGGTGCGCGAGCACCCCGGCGTGCACTACCACCACGTCTCCACCGACGAGGTCTACGGCGACCTGGAGCTCGACGACCCAGCCCGCTTCACCGAGGAGACCCCGTACCGCCCGAGCTCGCCCTACAGCTCCACCAAGGCGGCCTCGGACATGCTCGTGCGCGCCTGGGCCCGCACCTTCGGACTTGCGGCCACCATCTCCAACTGCTCCAACAACTACGGCCCCTACCAGCACGTGGAGAAGTTCATCCCCAGGCAGGTCACGAACCTCATCGACGGCGTGCGCCCCAAGCTCTACGGCGACGGCCGCAACGTCCGCGACTGGATCCACACCGAGGACCACAGCTCCGCCCCGACCTCGGCTGGGAGCCGAGGAACACCGACTTCCAGCCGAACGCCGGCACGGGGACGAGGGGGTTGCGCCGGAGGAACCCCACGGCGTTCTCGACGGAGCCCTTCTCGTTTCCCGAATAGGGGTTGCAGTACCGGCTCTCGAAGCGGTAGTGGGCCCTGAACTGCGAGAACAGCCTCGATTCCGTGACCTCCCCGCGCACCATCCTGCCCGCCTCGGTGGCGTTGTCGAGCACCATCGCCGCCGGGGCGCGGCCCCAGCGGCGGAAGATCTCGAGCAGCCCGGCGCACAGGCACTCCGACCTCTGCGACATGAGGGCGACGCACTGCCGGTCGTTCGAGTGCGGAAGCGTCGCGACCAGCAGCTTGAGGTCGAGGGTCCTCCCGCCGACCGCGGCGCGGAAGTTCCCGAAATCGACCTGGCAGGTGCCGGGCGCCCACTCGAGCTCGAGGTACCCCTCTCCGCCCGCCGCCGCCCGGGCAAGCCTGAACTCGCGGACGAACCTCTGCACGGTGGAGTACGAGCCGCCGTAGCCGCGCTCGGCGACGAGCCTGTCGTAGATCCGCCTGGCGGTGTGGCGCTGCTTCCTCGGGGCCCCGAGGTCGGCCTCGAGAACGCCCGCGACCCATTCCTCGTTGCCCTCGAGCGCGGGCCTGCCCCTCCTCTGGGGCATCGGCGCGGCGGGCGACATGTCCTCCATGTCGGCGTACTTCGCCACGGTGTTCCGGCTCACGTGGAGCATTCGGGCGATCTCGGACCTCGAGCGCCCGGCGGCATCCATCGACCGTATGTCATTCACTGTGTCCAGGGGCACGGTCATCTCCTCCATCCTTCCCGGGCGGGCTCGCCAAAGTAACCGCCCGGGGAAACCATACGGCGAGGGCCGCGCCCCCGGTCCCCGGGGCGCGGCCCTCTTGCTTCAAGACTTTAGTCTGCTGGCCGCGCAGCGGCCAGCTTTAAACCACCCGCT
>NZ_QROM01000014.1:0-52527 GCF_003474365.1 Collinsella sp. AF38-3AC | reverse complement strand
GGCAATCCTCAGGTTAATGGAAACGCTTCAGACACTTTTTGCATCTGCCCCGCATGGTGCTTCTAGTTTGTCTTCTAGCCTGTCTAGCGAAAAGCCCGCGCCACCCCGCGCGGGCTTTCTTTTGCTCCCAACCACCCAGCCCAACAAATGGGGCGCCCAAAAAAGCGCCCCGCAGCAAAACACCTTGTTATCATCCTTCATATCGCAAGACATCAGCTCTGTTTCACGACCTTTTGCCTTATCTGCCACTCTAGTTGCGCGTTGCTCCCTTACCTGTGCCACAGCACCACGCTATCCCTACCATCGTCAAGGCATTCCAGCTCTCACAACTCATCCCAATCCCACAACCCCAAATTACCATCGCCCCAGCTACGCGCCATACTCCCCGCCGCCGAACCGCCTCCACAACACGTTCAAACTCCCCGCAAAATTTACCTGTTCCAGGACTACCTGCTTGCGCATCTAGTAACCCGCATTGTCTCCATCTGCCCGCCCAACATATCGCTAAACGCGATCCCTCGCTATCCGCCTGCCGCCTGGCCATCATCCCCGACAAACAAATATCGCCCGACTGGTTATTCTTGACCTATCCGGTTGCCTGCCGCGCAATCCGACGCCTGATCAGCATCGGTGAGCGCCGAGCGCGGAGGACGTGGCCACTAAGGGCCTGAAAAAGTCCGCAAGTGCTCAAAACTTGGCGAAAGGCGCAAAGGATGACGGAGTCCATTTCGGATACCGAGTACCCGATGGGGTCGATCGAGGCGGTTTCAAGCAGACTACGTCTCCTGCTGATGGTCGATTTCGGGAGGGAAAGGGTCTTTAGGGTTCCGAAATCCGAGTGCCGTATCGCCGCCTGGTCAAGGGGCCGGACTTCATGGCCAAGCTGCCGCGGATCAAAAACGCTGATTACCCATACTACGATTCGCGGCAAGGCCTCCATGGGATAGGAGCCACATGTCCGCGAGCGGTTTGAAATTAAGGGATTACCAAGCGGAATGTATCGACATAATCGACAGCTTGGACGGCGGTGCCCATTTGGTCCAGATGGCGACCGGGTTGGGCAAGACCGTCACGTTCGCGAACATCCACCGTCACGGCCGGATGCTTATTCTGTCCCACAGGGACGAGCTCGTGGCGCAGCCTGTCAAATACTTCGATTGTCCCGTGGGCATCGAGAAGGCGAGCCGCCACTCGAACGGCGAGCCGGTCGTTTCCGGTTCGGTCCAGACCCTTTCGCGCGGTACCCGCCTCCAGCGAAACTTCAAGCCGGGCGATTTCGACCTCATCGTGACCGACGAGGCACACCACGCCTTGGCCCCCACGTACCAGAAGATCGTCGACTACCTGCAACCACGCCTTCATATCGGTTTCACCGCGACGCCGAACCGAGGCGACGGTAGGGGATTGGACCATGTCTTCGAGGACATCGTCTTCCAGCGCGATCTCCTCTGGGGCATCCGTCGCGGCTATCTCTGCGATATCGACTGCATGCAGGTCGAGGTCGATTGGTCCACCAAGGGCGTAAGCGCGTGGCGGGAGACTTCCAGCTGAGCGCCCTGAACGATGCCGTGAACCGTCCGAAATCGAACGCGCAGGTGGCCGAGGCATACCGTCAGTTCCATCGCGGGCAGACCCTCATCTTCGCCTCATCGGTGCAGCACGCCCATGCGCTTGCCGAGCTCATCGAGGGCGCGGTGGTTGTCGACGGCAAGACCCCGATGGACGAGCGACGTCAGATCATCGAGGACTTCACCGCCCGCAAGATCCCCGTCCTCATCAATTTCGGCGTGTTCACCGAAGGAACCGATATGCCCCTGATTGAGACGGTCTTGCTCGCCCGACCGACGCGAAACTCAACCCTCTACACGCAGATGGTGGGGCGCGGCCTGCGCCTCTACGAGGACCCTGCCACGGGATACAGGAAGAAAGACCTGCTGCTGATAGACTGCGTGGGCGATTCCGACAAGAACGATATCTGCACGGCTCCGAGCCTGATCGGCATCGACCCGAGCGAACTCGACGAGAATGAGCAGAAGGCCGTTCGCGGCCCCTTGTCGGGCATGCGCGACCGTATCGCGGCATCCGAGGACACGCCCGAGGGCTGGGTGCTTTCAGTCCGAAAAGTCGACCTCACCGCTTCCAGCCAGAATATCGCCTGGATACGCCGCGCGGATGGCTCAAAGGTCATCCGCGGCAAGGGCTGGTCTGTTCGCATGCACGCCCCAGATATCCTCTACCGCGTCAAGGTGGACTACATCGGCACCCTGAAGAGCACCCGCGAATACGATAGCGAGGAAATCGCCGAGGGCGTGGTGCGCCGTTGGCTGGATCATTACCCCATTCCTTCCCAAGACAAATCCCTATGGGATACCGAGTTTGTCAAAAAATGGGGCAACAAGCCCGCCTCCAGCGCACAAGTCGGACAGATTAGGCGCATGCTGGGCGATGGTGCCGAGGAAATCGATGTCGAACACCTCACGAAGCGAGAGGCGGCAGCGGTGCTGGACAACGCATTCGAGAAGCAGGAGAAGGTCTTCGCCGATATGTACGGCCTGTGCCCCAAGTGCGGTCAGGCGTTGAAACTCACCAAGAACAAGAAGTCCTTTACCTGCACATCGAATCACTGGTCGAAGGACGGCACGTGGACGCTGATTTCTGGATGCGGAACAACCTTCAAGGTAAGGGCGGACGGCCATTGTGTAAAACCCGCAGACCTCAAGGAGATTCAAGAGAATGGCTTCTACATATGGCGCGGCA
The DNA here is from genome assembly GCF_003474365.1 of Collinsella sp. AF38-3AC. Taxonomy (NCBI): domain Bacteria; kingdom Bacillati; phylum Actinomycetota; class Coriobacteriia; order Coriobacteriales; family Coriobacteriaceae; genus Collinsella; species Collinsella sp. AF38-3AC. The sequence continues at coordinate 49,770 of NZ_QROM01000014.1, read as the reverse complement.
AGAAATATGCCTTCGAGCCCGCCCATAACCCTGGTGACTTCAGCGCCATCAGATGCATCGGCAACGCCGATGATGACTCCTGATAGGACTACGCCCCTCACACTTCACACCTCAAACCCATCAAGTCCTTACGGCCGAACAACACCTCATCCCCACTCAATCGAAGTGATTTTCAATAGCATCCCTCATTAACTGATTTCTTTAGTCATCATCTTCCTACTATTGCCGCTGCGGCAAGACCGGTGCAGCCTTTTGAAATAGCGCTACGCTCAGCTCGTATTGCAAACCCTGAGCGAAGGGAGCCGCATATGCATGCAGCGGCATTTTCGCCTCGGGGGGGGGGGGCGCTCCTAAGACGATCCGCCTCCGTGGGCAAGGACTTATCGAGTACGTCCTGCTCATCGCCGTCATCGGCCTAGTGGTCGTGTTCGCCGGACCCGGCGTGGCGGGCGCCATCCGCAACCAGTTCAACCTGGTCGGAAACACGGTAAACAGTGGGATTAGCGGAGGCACCGAGGGAGGCGGAGCATCCGGCGGCGATACCGGCGCGGTATCCGAGGCCGTCCATGCGGCGGTGGCCAAGGATGCCAGGGATTGGACGCTCGATGAGCAGAAGGCCGTGGCCGAGGATATTGCGAAAAAGGGCGAGGCCTCGCCCGCCTACGCCAAAGCTAAGGCAGCCATGGACGCGGGTACCGAGTGGTCGATAACGCTCACGGACGGGAACACGCTGACCTACCGCATCATCGGTATTAACCATGACGACATGGTAGATGGCAGCGGCAAGGCGGGGCTAACGTTCCACACTACTTCGTCGGGCATCAGTTCGCGTATGAACGCAACCGACACCAATGCCGGCGGTTGGGAGACCTCTGAGCTCCGTGCGAAGATGAACTCCGGCGAAATCTGGAACCTCATGCCGTCCGATTTCCAGTCCAAGGTGAAATCGGTCAGGAAGCTCACGAACAACGTCGGCGGAATGGACGAAAATGCCGCAGTGACGGCGACCTCCGACAAGCTGTTCCTGCTAAGCTACTCCGAGATCGTGCCGACGTCGTATTGGGCGGATAGTGACCCCTGGACCTCCTCCGAGGGCACCCAGTACGAGGCCTTCAAGGGCAAGGTGACGGAGAACTTTTCGGCCGACGCTAGCTTGGCTAATGACATCGAATGGTGGCAGCGTTCGGTGGCTCCGAACGTCTCTGAGGGCTTCCTCGAGGTCTACCTCGACGGCGATATGTCGCTCGCCGAGGCCGCGACGAGTTGCTGTTGCGTCTGCCCCGCCTGGTGCTTCTAGACATTTTGTCCTATAAGCCGACATATGGAAAAAGGCCCGCGCTACCCTGCGCGGGCCTTTCTTTTGGTAACAGAACGAACGGTTTGAGTTTCGTAGCACAGGTAATCGGGTGGAGGAAAATTGGGGTCACACAGCGGCTCTCAGAGCGCCTTTCGCACTCCTATATCGTTGCCGCTGCGGCAAATCATCCTTGCTGTCCGCCATGACCCCTATCTTCAAACCATCAAAGACTTTGGCTTGAAAGGACAGGACATGGCAGATAGCGAGGCTCGTCTGTTCGACGCAACTGGAAAGAACATCGGCTCCTATAAACTCGAGGTGATGGACACCTTTTGGAAACGTTTCATGGGACTGATGGGCCGGCCCGATATCCCGATCGGCGATGCGGCGCTGTTCCGCAAGTGTTCCTCGATCCACATGTTCTTTATGAAGGTTCCACTCGATGTCATTTGGTACGGGGCGGCGAGGGTCGATGGTCGTGTACCCGTCCTATCGGTCGCGAGGGACGTCAAGCCTTGGCAATTGTCTTTCGGCCCGAAGCGTACGCAGGGATGCCTCGAAGTCGCCGCCGGTACCGTCCCCAAAAATCTCGATGCAATCGAGATTGTGGCTGCGTCTTCCTTGCAATCAGGATCGACTGTTATCCCTCCCGACTACCGAGATGTCGTGCGTGACCGCATCCAAGTGACCAGATGCTTCGATACCGCAGTTCACCTCGGAGGAGCCGCCCCGCTTCTACATGGTCGCACCTATTAGATGACATTATTTCATTCCCCATAGCGAGAGGAGCCGCATATGCATGTAGCGGAAATTCCTTTCGGGGGGGGGGTATCTCCTAGGAATACCCGCCGCCTGAAGGGGCAGTCGACAGCCGAGTACGTCCTGATTGTCGCGATTATCGGTCTGGTGGTCGTGTTCGCAGGACCGTGGATTGCATCGGCAATCAGGAATCAGTTCGACGCCGTGACCGAGACACTTGACGAGGGTACGGGCGGGAACGCGTTCAAGGACGCCGTCGATATCCCGGACCCGCAGAACGGCACCGCCTTCGCCGTCTACTCCGAGGACGATCACAGCCTCATGTTCTACAAGCGCCGCGGGGTCCCGCAGGTCGGCGACATGTTCAACGACCGCAGGGTGACTGAGGTATATACGGGGTTCGAGGCTGCGCGATACAAGGTGTGCGCAACAAATGACACCATGGCTCGTGATTGGACTTGTGAATCGGTGCCATGGTGGTCCCACCGCGTGGATATCAAAACTGTCGTTGTTATTGACGAAGGCATTACTCCTTCATCCATTAGCGGTTGGTTTATGAGGATGCCCGGGTTGACGACTGCTGATTTGAGCAGTCTTGATTGCGCAAAGGTGGACACTGCGTGGTGTGCTTTTCTCCGCTGTCCAATGCTGGCCACGCTAAAGTCACCTAAAAACTTTCGGCCGATTGACTTTAGAGATTTCGTCTATTTTTGCGTGAGCTTAAAGGACTTCGATACAAGTGATTTGGACATGAGTCGCTGTCGGGCGATTTCGCTGGCTTTTGACCATTGCAAATCTCTAAAAGTTATTCCAGGTGCCGAGAAATGGGATATGAAATCGTTGAAGAATGCTGAAGGTGCTTTCTCACACTGCGATTCACTCGAACTTGACTGTTCCGGCTGGATTGTCAGCGCGAATACACAGCACGACGAATTCAACAAGAGAGCGCTCGGCGTAATCCTTCCCAAAGCCTGGCAATAGAAGTTGTGCCGCAGCGGCAAGACAAGTCGCGTCTCCCGCGTTGCATCGTACTCTCCCGCATGCAATATCAATCCCCATACGAAGGGAGTGTCGCAAATGCACGCAGCGGCGCAGAACCTTCGGGGGGGGGGGTATCTCCTAGAAATACCCGCCTCCGTGGGCAAGGACTTATCGAGTACGTCCTGATCATCGCCGTCATCGGCCTAGTGGTATTCGCGGGGCCGCAGGTCTCCGGTGCCATCCGGAACCAGTTAAACCAGGTGGCCAACACGGTCGACTCCGGCACCGACGGCGATAACTTCATCTCGGCCGAGGAAAAGGCCTACCGCGAGGCGATGAAGACCGTAGCCCAGAAGGATGCCAAGGACTGGACGCTCGATGAGCAGAAGGCCGCAGCCACCGACATCGCCAAGAACGGAACGTCTTCGGTCGTTTACGCCAAAGCCAAGGCCGCCATGGATGCGGGTACGAAGTGGTCAATCAAGCTCACGAACGGCAAGACGATGACCTATCGCATTATCGGAATCAACCACGATGACTTGGGCGACGGCTCTGGCAAGGCGGGTCTGACTTTTGAATCGACCCGCGCTATCACGCGAGATGTGGATCGGCTTGTTAAGGACAGAGCTTCAGGCGGCTGGGAGAAATGCGAGGGTCGCGCCAAATTGAACTCCGGCGAAATCTGGAAACTCATGCCGGCTGAATTCCAGTCCAACATTAGAACGGTTAAGAAGATAACCAACTGCGTCGATGGCACGGATGCTAATGCTGCGCTTACCACGACAACTGACAAAGTTTTCATCCTGTCCTCCACTGAGATTGCCGATGACGGGCATAGGGACGGATGGCAATATGAGTTCTATAAAGAAAGGAATGGAACCGTCGGAGTTGATGACTCGTTAGAAAGATGGACTCGTTCCTTGAGTGCTTACAGTAAATACGGCTTATTCGAATACTACAAGGGATCATACGGTTTTGGTCGAAACGGATTCAATGGTGGCACTTACGGTGGCGTATACCTATACCCTGCTTTCTGCTTCTAACCTCAACAACAAAGCCCGCGCGACCCCGCGTGGGCTTTCCCGCCCCTAAAACATTGCCGCAGCGGCAAGACCCGCGCAAAACCTCGCGCCACACCTACCCTTGGCTCGTATCTACAAACCCTGAGCGAAGGGAGCCGCGTATGCATGCAGCGGCATTTTCGCCACGGGGGGGTATCTCCTAGGAGTGCCCGCCTTCGAGGCCAATCTATCATCGAGTACGTCCTGATCATCGCCGTCATTGGCTTGGTGATTGTGTTCGCCGGCCCCGGCGTTGCCGGTGCCATCCGCAATCAGTTCAACCAAGTCACGAACACGGTCGATTCCGGCGCCGACGGTGGCAATTTCATGAGCGCGGAGGAGAAGGCCTACCGCGAGGCGATGAAGACCGTCGTGAATAAGGACGCGAAGGACTGGTCGCTCGGCGAGCAGAAGGCCGCGGCCACCGACATCGCCAAGAACGGCACATCCTCGGTCGTCTACGCCAAGGCGAAGGCTGCCATGGAGGCCGGTACCAAGTTCTCCGCCAAACTGACCAATGGCAAGACGCTCGAATACCGTATCGTCGGTATCAACCACGACGATCTCGCCGACGGTTCTGGCAAGGCGGGTTTGACGTTCGAGGCGACCAACGCTGTCTTGGGCGCCCAGAGAATGAACGCCACCCAGACCAACGCCGGCGGCTGGGAGCAGTCGGAGCTCCGCGGCCGTCTCAACAGCGGTGACCTCTGGTCGCTCCTGCCCAGTGAGCTCCAGTCCAAGGTGAAGTCCGTCAAGAAGATGACCGACAACAAGGGCGGCGGCACCGCCGGCACGCCCTCGGCTACGACCGACAAGGTCTTCCTGCTCTCTACGACCGAAGTCTACGGTAATCTCCAGTCTGATGGCGCCCAGTACGAGTACTACAAGTCTAAGGGCGTGACGACGTCGAGCTACTCCGGAGCTTCGTCGAGTAGCAATCACTGGGCTCGCTCCGTGAGTCCGGGCAACTCCGCGTACTTCCGCAGTGTCTATAGCAACGGCGACTATTACTACAGCGACGCGACGTACGCCAGCTACGTGTTCCCCGCTTTCTCCTTCTAATCTACGCCCCTGAACCCCTCTGGCATTCGCCGGAGGGGTTCCTTCACAGCTGGAGGCTCCATGGTTCCCAAGAGCAGACAGACCGAATCGGTTTCGACTGAATACCTCCGACAGGCACGCATCGTTTGGCGTGAGCTCATCTCGATAGCCAAGAAACTTCCGAAGTCACGTGCCCTTACCGAGACGCAGTACATCTGCCGTGCAGGCTACGAACTCATGCAGGCAACCGCCGAGGCGGATGGCATCTACGTTATGACGGTCGAAGAGAGTGCGCAAAGGCTTGCCCTCCTGAACGATGCCTACGGGCGGCTTTGTCTCATCGGCATGTTCATTGATGCGTGGCTGGACGATATGCCCCAAGTTATCTATACCGAGCTAGACGCTGGGGGAGTAGAAGTGGGAGTTTCCAAGCCCTTCGTGAAGATGAGCCGGCTCGAGGCGCTCGCAGGTACCGTTTCTACCGCCATGAAGGTGACGAAGGGAGCTATAAAGGCAGAGCGTATGCGCCTTAAATCACTTGATTCCAAATTGGCTGCAAGGTCGGTTTCTCCCGAGGTTTCTCTCGTCGAGTAGGGCTGCTCTCCATCTGGGCTTCATTGCAGTGAAGCTCAGATGGTGGGCATCCGTTTTAGCTTCGTCGAGTAACAATCACTGGACTCGCTCCGTGAATCCGGGCAACTCCACGAACTTCCGCAATGTCAATAGCAACGGCGACTATAACAACAACAACGCGACGAACACCAACTACGTGTTCCCCGATTTTCTCCATTTGGTCTGAGTAGCGAACCTCGTGAAAGCGGAATGGTAAAGGAGAAAAGGGGATGTCCACCGGTCGGCGCCCCATTCGGCGCTGCGAATACAGGCCTCGGTGATGCAAGATGGGCGGACTTGCCTCTCGAAAGAGACGGCATCTGGATTGCTCCGGCGGTTTTCAGGCACATCGGAATCGGCACCTTGAATAGGGGTGCAGCCGGGGCTTATTGTTGATTTATGAAAGGAGGGAGCCCCTTGAACCGCTCCCAACGGGCAAGGCGGCGCGAACGCCGAGAAAAGCGCCGCCGAGAGCTGAGCCGCGAATCGCTTGCGACGGTACCGAAAACACCTGAAGACGTTTTCTCTTTCGGAAACCTATATAAGGCGGCTCGAGTATGCGCAAAGGGCACCCTATGGAAATCGGCTGCTATGAAGTTCGATAGGTATCGTGCGGTCAACTGTATCCGCCTGCGCGAGAGCCTGCTTGTGGGTAAGTATCGCCGCCAGCCCCCAGTCCGCTTCACCCTTTGCGAGCGTGGCAAGATCAGGCACATCGTGGGACCGCGCTACAAAGATCGCGTCGTCCAGCGTTGCCTATGCGACCGCTTTATCGTCCCGATGGTGTCGCGCAGCCTCGTCTATACGAACTCGGCGAGCTTGAAGGGCAAGGGGACCTCCTTCGCTCGCAGCCGCTTCGAGCGGGACATGCTTTTGGCAGGCCAAAGATACGGGGCAGACGCTCGGGTTTTCCAATACGATGTCAAGAATTACTTCGGCAGCATCCCCTCGGCTCGGGCGCATGCCGTTCTAACTCGAATTATCCTGCGACCATATAGCGGGCTTCCCGAATCGGATTCTATGTCTCGGCTCCTGGATATCGCTGTTCTCTATAGCTGCGAATCGACTTATCTGACATTGGGCAACCAAGTAAATCAGCTTGCGGCGATTGCCTACCTGAACAGGATGGACCACGCCTTTCATGAGCGTCTCGGGCAAGGCGGCGCTGGACGCTATATGGATGACGGCTACATTTTCTGTTCAAGGGAAGACCTGCCGTCTATTCGTCATCTCTTCCTCGCAAGCCTAGAATCTTTTGGGCTTCAGCCGAATGCAAAGGCCTGCTTCTCTTCCCGCCTGAATCAGGAGCTGACGTTTCTCAAAATCCGATTCTCTTGCGCTAATGGCAAATCTCGCCGCCGTCTCGCCCAAACCACCCTAATCCGCTACCGCAGGCACCTCAAGTCACTTTACGCATCCGTGAGCTCGGGGAAGCTGCCGCCGGAGGTCATCGCGTCGTCCATCGCGAGCTTCAACGCCGTCCTGTCCGTCTCCACCGCAAGGCACAAAACAGCCCTAAAAGCGAAGGCCGTCGGTAACGAACGTCACGTCTCCCGCATCTTGCATAGCACCCGGAAGTGCCCTTAATAGCACTTCCGCAGTACTGCACCTTGTTATTATTCTCATCCCCATCCACACCCATTGCACCCATTTCGGTCATTTCCGGACATTCCCGGACAATGTCCTAAAACCGCCCAAAAATGTCCGAAAACGCCCCCAAATGTCCGCAATTGCTTACCGTCCACCGATAACACAGGAAATATATAACGGCGCACCGTTAACTATGCTACTATCCTAGCCGTCAGGCCGCTCCCCAAACGACCTGCCGGACAGATAGGATGACGACATGAAAACCCTGAATGCAGGAGGCGGAGCCAAATCCGCCGCCACCCTTTTGCGAAACGAGAAACCAATAGGAAGCCGAATGTTCTACTTCGAGGACGAGCCGCACGATGACGGCACATTCGTCCACGAGGCGGTCCAGTCGTTTCTCGGCGAGATTGTGGACGTCGCGATGCCGTGTCCGTTCAAGGCTCGCGGCTTGGAGACCATACGCATGCAGATAACACAGGCGTACCCCGCATTTTTCATCGGCCGCCGCGTGAGCGGCAACAAGCGAGGCCTCGTCGTAAGCGTCCGCTACGCCGATATCTCGAGCGGCGCCTGCATCTCTGACCAGATCTCCACCGCGGTGCGCCGAATCGAGACATCCCACACCCGTCCGCAAAGCCATGCGACCCGCGCGAAGCGTGCGAACTTCATCGCCGACCTTATCGATTAGCGTTTCGAGAGAGGAACCGACATGTCCGATATCAACAACGTTTCCCTGACCGGTCGCCTGACGCGACCGCCCGAGCTGCGCATGACAGCAGGCGGCACGCAGCTCCTGTCGTTCACACTGGCGTTCAACACCACGGTGCGCAACAAGCAGACCGGCGAGTGGGATGAGCGTGGAAATTTCATCGACTGCACCATTTTCGGCAAGCGTGCCGAGGCCCTGTCGCGCTATCTCGCGAAGGGCCAGAAAGTCGCAATCGCAGGCGAGCTCCGTTACTCGACATGGGACAAGGATGGCCAGCGACATTCCAAACTCGATTTGATTGTCGCTAACATTGAGTTCTTGGCAACTCGACAGTCCGCAACCCAGCCCGAGCAGGCACCTGCCCCGCAAGCCCCGATGCCTCCCGTCGTCGATGACTTCGATGACGATATCCCGTTCTAAGGGGGGCAAGGGTTAATGGATTTTAAATGCTCTGTCCGCGTGCAGACGGCAATCGAAGGCATTATTTATTTCACGATTCTAATAGGAGTGGGTTTACTCCTCTTTGCGATTTGGGACTTTGGCGACAGCGAATACAATTCGTTCCAGCTCGAGCGCACGCAGGCGGGGAGCATCCAGGGCAAATACATCGACTCATCGGGTTCAGCCAAAAGCTACTACGTGACCGTCCGAAACGGGAGATACGAGGCAGACCATGAAGTCTCCCTTGTCGATTACAACGCCGCCAAGGTCGGAGCCGATTTCCCGATCGTGCCGACCGATTCCGATTCCGTCAAAACCGATGAGGCTCAAGAGCAAGCCGACAACGCGCAGGCAGATTCTGCCAAATCCCAGGCGGCTGAACGCCAGAACAATGCCTACTGGCAGTGGTTTTGGACCCACCAGTTGCTCACGAACATGAGCGCGGGAGGCGAATAATCGTGATGCACTCTGAGTCCGAACACCTTCTAGCTTCACAGGAGTGACAGATGCACGTTATCGAGAAACTTCGCGACATTTGGACGAGGTACGGCGGCGGGTTCAATAGCCTGAGCCGCTCCGAGCAGGTCGAGATCCTGCACGGTGTATGGACCTTCTCGCTCGCGCTCTGCGTCCTTGCCTGCATCGCCACGCTCGTCGTGATGCTCGTACGCCTGATTGAGTTCTTGGCGTAATCCCCTGACATACAACTGTTTATAACTGGGCGGCCCCTGTCAGAGCCGCCCTTAAAGAAAGGAAGCTGCATGCTCTTCGAATCTGTAATCTTCAACCTACTCCCCATCATCGTCGGTATCCTGGTCGTGGCGATGGTGTTCGAGAGCTGCTGGCGCAAATGCCCACCGGACAAACTGATGATCGTATCTGGATTCGGGCAGATGCGCAGCGTCTCCGGTAAGGGTACCTTCGTTATTCCGCTCCTCCAGCGTGTCGACACCCTCTCCCTCGGTGCCGTACAGGTGCAGCTGACCACCGAAAATGAGATCCCCACTCAGGATGCAATCCTCATCCACGCCTGCGCGGTCGCCAACTTCCAGATCGGTCAAACCCCCGAGTTGATCGAGACTGCTTCCAAAAACTACCTGAATATGGACAAAGTGGAAATGACGCGCCAGGTCACCGAAGTGATGCTGGGTAAGATGCGAGAGGTCATCGGTCAGATGGACTTGAAGGAGCTCATGCGCGACCGCGAGAGCTTCAACGCCAAGGTCTTCGACGGCTCCAAGGACGACCTCGCCAACCTCGGCCTCGAGCTGCGCACCTTCAACGTTCAGGACTTCTCCGACTCCCAGGGCATCATCCGCTCCATGGGTGCCGATCAAGCGGCCGAGATTAAAAAGGAAGCCGAACTGGCGCAGATCAAGGCGGCCGAGGAGGTCGCCATCCGCCAGAACCAGCTCGACTTGAAGCAGGCCGATCTCAAGAAGCAGGCCGACAAGGCGAAGGCCGAGGCCGATATGGTGAAGGCCACCGTGACGGCCGAGAAGCAGCGCGAGCTCTATATCGCCCAGCAGGAGGCCGAGATCGCCGCGGAGACCAAGAAGGTCGAGCTCGCCGAGCGCCAGGCGGACGTGAGGGAGCGCGAACTGAACGCGACCGTGAAGAAGCAGGCCGAGGCCGACCGCTACGCCGCAGAGCAGGCGGCGGAAGCCGACCTCTACAAGCGCACGAAGCAGGCCGAAGCCGCCCGCATCGAGCGCCAGAACGCCTCTGATGCCGAGCTGTATTCCGCCCAGAAGGATGCCGAGGGCATCAAGGCGAAGGCTATCGCCGAGGCCGAGGCCACGCGCCTGAAGGGTGAGGCTGATGGGGCATCCGAGAAGAGCAGGGGAGAGGGCATCGCCGCCGGCGTGAAGGCCCAGGCGCTCGCCTACAACGGTATGGAGAACCCCTACCTCCTCGCGAACCGCTACATCGATATCATGCCCCAGGTTGCCGAGCAGGTCGCGAAGCCCCTTACCGCAGTCGACTCCATCAAGATGTACGGATCGGGCAACGCCCAGAAACTCGTAAAGGAGACCGCCGCGATTGTCGACCAGGTCGCATCTGGCCTGAAGGACAGCACGGGAATCGACCTGCCGTCCCTGCTGAACGGCCTGATCTCGAGCTCCGATACCGATACCGACCCTGCAGAAAGCCCAGTTGACTGATGGCCATCTTGCTGGTCGTCTCGGCCTTGCTGCTCGACTTCCTTGGCTGCGCGATGCCCCTGTCATGGATAGTGGACACCAGGGGCATCAAAGCGGGCGTCTTTCTGATTTGGCTGGCACTCGCCATCGTTGCCGTCCTGATGGGGTTGCTGCATCGCGATGAGCTGACGGGGGTGAACCCCCTGTTGACGGCAGGTCTTGAATCAATCTGCCTAGTCTGTGCAATCTATCCCTTGTTTGGTTTCGCTACGAGCTTGGCTCTCTGCGGTACCGCACAGATCATCACGCTGACCGTCCTTGCCTTTTTAGATCTCCTTGTGACGACCGCAGGATATATTTCCTTGCTCTTGGGTACGGTCTGGCTCATATTCTTCTAACTTCACGGGCGCACCCGTATCGCTTATAGTGCCCGCATCATTTATCCCCCGCGCCACAACGGTTGCGGGGGCTTTTCTTTGCCGATGTGACCCATCCCACGCAAATACTAACGACACGCCGATAATTCTCAGATATTGCTTGCATTATGCCGATAGGCTGTTATCATATAGTTAAGTCAAAAGCGTTCCCCAAGCGCTGGATGACGGACAGGAAGATGACTACGCGACATCTATAAATATCGTAAGGTGACGGGCGGCGTGCTGCCCATCACCTAGGCTATCTATGTTCGTAATTCCGTTCGGGGTCGCACGAATCCGAAGGGAGTCCGATGATGGGTGCCGATGGCGTGGCGCAGGTCGCAAGGACGATTGCAGTAATCAACAACAAGGGCGGGGTTGGGAAGACCACCGCAAGCAAGGCTCTCTGCGAGGGCATGGCCGAGCGCGGGTTCAACGTTCTCCTGATCGATATGGATGCCCAGGCGAACATCACGACTTGGATGAAGGCCGAGACCGCTCCTGCCGTCCCCACGGTCTTCAATCTGCTCGAGAAGCCCAAGACATCCCTCTCTGATTGCGTCCAGTTCATGGACGGGTGCGACATTATTGCCGGCGATATCGCGATGAAGGACCTCGATTCGGTCCTCTCTCAAGGCCTCGGCCGCGAGTTTCGCCTGAAGCGAGCCTTGGAACCTGCGATGGACGTCTACGACTACATCGTTATTGATTGCCCCCCGTCCCTCGGTCTTTCCACCTTGAACGCCCTCGTCGCGGCAGATGACGTGGTTATCGTAACCGAGCCGTCGATGTTCTCGATTAACGGTTTCGGCAACGTCTACGACCTCGTCGAGTCCATCAAAGCCGACTATGCGTTCAACCCCGACCTCAATATCGACGGCATCCTGCTCAACAAGTACAGCAAGGACGAGGTTGCATCCCGCGCCGCCGACGAGCAGCTTCCCGCGATCGCCGAGCTTGGCCACACGAAGCTCTACGCGGCGCGTCCGATGAAGCACAAGGCGATTGAGGACGCGGCGAACAACAAGGAGCCGCTGTTCGGCTTCCGCCCCAACGATGCCGCCGTGGCCGAGTTCCGCAAGTTTGTGGACGAGTATCTGGGCGGCGAGTAGCCATGGCCGCACCATCGAAGAATCGCATGGACCTCACGGCTGACGCGAAACGAGCCATGCTGAACCGCCATTCTGGACGTGCGTCCGCACGCCCCGCGGAGACTGCCAGGCAGGCAGGCCCCTATCCCTTTGGCGATGAATGCGTGAAGGGGATGGCGGCTGCGATTAAAGCGGCCTACTCCAAGGAGTATGCGGCGGCAGATTTCCCGCGCCAGACGCAAGTCTCCTTCAAGATTGATTCCAAGGCAGTAGACCGCATGAAGGTCGCAGCCGTCACCCACCACATCCGCATGCGCGATCTTTGGGCGATAGCGACCGATATCGTCATCCAAGCACTCGATGAACTCGATAGGGAAGGGATTTAAATGGACGAGATTGAGGATATTACCGGAACCTCGCTTCGGGATTGGCAGGTCGAGCGGGTCTTGGAGCCCAAAGACGCTCTCATTCCGAAGGGGATGAAGACAATCGCCAAAACCCTGCGGCACGCAGGTCAGCTACTCGCGGTAGCGACCGCCCCCAATCCCGATGACCCCGAGACTCCCTGTTATGCCTTTATCACCGTCTCTCGCAAGAACCGCGCTGAAATTAAGGCGTTCATCTGCGAGTTGACGCCCGAGCAATACCAAGATTTATTCGAAAGCGAGTGACCCTATGTCCGATTCTGCAAACAAGCTGCCCGCTCTGACCGATGAACAGCGCCGCGCGAACCTTGAGAAGGCTACAGCCGTCCGAAAGGAGCGCAAGGCCTTGCTCGATTTGGTTCGCCAGGGTTCCGTCACCTTCGAGCAGGCTTCTGCTGACCCCAAATACTGGCGCATTCCTGTGGTTCGCCTGCTGATCGCCGTTCCCGGTGTCGGCAAGACGAAGGCCACCCAGCTCATGGCTCAAGCCGGCATCGCTCCGAATCGCCGAGTCAAGGGTCTCGGCCGCCGCCAACGCGATTACATCATCGCTCACCTCCCTGGATTCAAGGACTAAGACATGTCTCTGCTTGCGACATTTCTTTATTTCGCGGCGGTCATATCAGGCTATGCCGCCGCCATGGCCCTGCTCCTTTGTCCTTGGCTGGCGAAGGGGCTGCGGCGTCGTCTCCCTCGTATTTGATCGATTCTATTTCACGGGTCGGGGTTCACGCTTTCCCGACACCCCCTTTGTTGACTCCTTTCCTTCCTTATGTGACACGTGCCTGAGTTGAAGACGGCGCCGCAGCCCCCTCGCCATATAGCTGCCGGCATGCTCGGCGCGGCGGACTCTGTTGAATTCCATTACTCCCCACACCCCCTTTTCACCCTCCCTACAGACAATGGTCTTCGACACGCCATAGAGTCCCCCGCGGCGGGCATACCGGCGAATTTCCCTAACCCTATAAAAAAGATTGGTGATCCGATATGAGTCAGCTGACTGCTGTCGATATTTCCGATAGCGACCGATTTGAACTCGCAGAGGTCCTCAAAGAGGAATCCGAATCGAGTTCCGCGCCTCGTCCCCTTGAGGACATCCTGCAGGAGACCTGCGACGACGATTTCGACCCAATGAGCCAGCGCAGCTGCTACGAACTGCTTGCAGCGTATATCGCCCGCCCGACGGCGACCATCGAGTCGAAAAACGGACATTCCTCCTGCTCGAATTGCGGTACCGGCATCCCATATCACACCCGCTTCGCCGCGTACTGCCTGGGCTGCGGAGCCGTTTTCAGCATCTAATCGCACGCAGCCGACCCCGCCGCGCCGCTCCACCCACTGGGACGGCATACGTTGGGACGCAAGTTGATAGCCATTCCCCCTATAGAAAGCAGTATCCGAATGGAACCGAATTCAAACCCGATCGATCCCTTTCCCCGCATGGAGCCCGAGGAGCTTCGCGAGCGCCGAAACGCCATAAAGCTCAAGACTTGCCCCTTCTGCGGCGGCACGGTGGCGCCCCGTTGGGCTCCATGGATGGACGGGGCTCCGTGCTGGGAAATCGAGCATACCGATTTCGAGCGGGCCGTCGCCGCCAAATGTCCGATCGAGATGGGCGGCTACGACTCCCTGGAACAGTTGCAGCGGGCATGGGATACCCGCCGCCCCAGTTCTAAAACATCCGAGACTCCCGAGGGTCCAAACGATGTCGAAGCGTAAGTACAAGCTGAAGCGGACGGACTTCATCGGATGCCAGAACACTTCCTATATGGATGTTGACGATGCTAAAGCCTGTCCGTTCTGCGGTAGCAGGCAGGTGACTATCTATCCCTACGGACAGGGAGCCACCTCGTATGTCGAGGGCGTAACTACGCTCTACTTTTCATCTGCCACCTGCAAATGTCGAGGTTGCACCGCCGAGATAGACGGTCCCCAGCGCAAATCGATTATCGAGGGCGAGGATGAATACAACGCCTGTATTGCCGCCCTGAAAACCTGGAATACGCGATATACCGGCCCCGCCGGTTTTTAAACGGATTGGGAGGCATGGAATGAGACAACGCGATAACATCACGAGCTATCTGTCCGAGCGCGTATTGGCCCGCCTGCGCCATGAGTACTCGCTGGTGGCGTCCGAGGTCTGGGTGGACGATGACCACCGCGTTGATTTCGTCGCTTTCAAGCCTGAAAGTTTCAGTCCCGGACGCTCATCGCCGTCCCCATCTTCCATAGAGCGGGGTGAGTTCGTCTTCGTCGAAGTCAAATCAAGCATGGCCGATTTCAAGAGCGGCCATGGCCTGACTTTCCAAGGCGATTCGAACTGGCTTGTCTGTCCGCAGAGTCTCGCCGAATCACTCTACCAGACGATGGGGCTCCCCAATGGCGCAGCGGTATTCTGTCCAGACGCTGGGGGTCGGCTGCGAAAGAAATTCGATCTCAGCATCGGCGCAGGGAGCTTTCGCACCGCACCCGCCTCCGAGCTCCTGTATCGGATGGTGAACCACAGCTACAACACTTGGCGGACCTCACGCGGTGTCTTCGGCTCATATTGTCCGTGGTGCTCCCCATACAATCCCAAGCCCTTGGGCGATATCGATACCGTCAGCGGGGACATGGACCTGATTGACGGGATAGGGCTCACGCTCGATGTCAGTGACCCGCATGGGGCGCATTTGACGATGTCCCACGACAACGATATCGACCGTGCATGGATTCCCATCAACTATTGCCCGATTTGCGGGCGAAATTTTCGAAAGGTTAGATAAATGACCGTTATCGAGTGTTGCTGCGAAAAAACCGCCGGAACGCAGTCAAGGGAAAGGAACTCGAAATGTCTTTAGATGCAAGTGACCTGTACTCCATCGAACGCAGGTTGGAGAGGGTTGCCGACGAGATGCGCAAGCGCAACGAGATTGAGACCCAGAAGCTCGAGCTGCTGAAGCAGTTCGAGAAGAATCTGTCCGACAAGGACAAGGAGTAGACCGATGACCGTTATCCAGTATTGCCGCGAAGAGGCCAAGTGGCGCGATCTCGTGATTATCCGAGTTGGTGGATGGGTGAGTTGCTCGGCCTATATCGACCACAAGGATTTAATTCGCCTGCCGCCCGATTTAGCCAATGCCGAGGTTGTCTGCGCAGAGCGCGGCTGGACTCGCCTCGCGAACCGGTCAGGCGGCTTAGAGGATGCCCCATGCGTCTATCTAGATATCAAATAGGGAAGTTAAAGGAGGCTGATCATGACCGTTGTCGAATACTGCAGACATGAGACCAGGGTGTACGAACTCGTGATTATCCGAGCTGGCGGACGGGTGAGGTGCTCGGCCTATATCGACCACGAGGATTTATTTCGCCTGCCGCTCGATATAGCCGAGGCCGAGGTTATCCGCTCAAAGCGCAGCTATATTGACATCGCAACTCGCGCGGGCAGCGCATGGAGTTCTCCGTGTGTCTATCTCGATATCAAATAGGGAAGTGCTCTGGGTGGATCAAGACGAGATTGCAGTCATCATTCCCTGCTACAACGAGGCTGAGACCATCGGCAAGGTGGTCGACGACTTCCACCGCGAGCTGCCAGCCGCGACGGTTTACGTTTATGACAACGATTCGACCGACGCGACCGCCGAGATTGCAGCGAAACACGGTGCAACCGTCCGATTCGAGCCTCGCCGCGGCAAGGGCAACGTCTGCCGCCAGATGTTCCGCGATATCGATGCCGCCTGCTATCTCATGGTGGACGGTGACGATACCTATCCAGCCGAGGCGGCGGGCGCCCTATGCGAGCCAATCCTCGCTGGGCAGGCCGATATGGTTGTCGGCGACAGGCTCTCCAACGGGACATATGCCAAGGCGAATGGTCGGGCGTTTCATGGATTTGGAAACAACCTAGTCCGCGCCATGATCAAGTGGATTTACGGTTACGGATATCCCGACGTCATGACGGGATACCGTGCCATGTCCAAGCCCTTTATCAAGACGTTCCCTGTGCTCTCCGAGGGCTTCCAGATCGAGACAGAGCTTTCCATACACGCCGTCGACCGCCGTTGGCGCATCCAAAGCGTCCCCGTAGACTATCGCGATCGACCCCAGGGTTCGATCTCGAAGCTGAACACCGTGGGCGATGGGGTCAAGGTTATCGCCATGGTCGGCACCCTTTTCAAGGACTATCGCCCCCTCAAGTTCTTCTCCCTGGTCGCGATTGCGTTTTTCATCATGGGAGCGGTCTTGGGCATTCCCGTCATTCGCGAGTTCGTATTGACCGGCGTTGTGCCTCGGTTGCCGACGGCGCTCCTCGCGGTGGCGTTTATGTTCCTCTGCGCCCTGTCGCTCGCCACCGGTCTGATTCTGGATGCGGTGGCGAAGTCGGATCGCCGGCAGTGGGAGCTTGAGGTCTATCGCTCCTTCCCGCAGGCCGATGAGGGTGCGTTCGATAAACCCTGGTGGGCTTCCACTTTTCAACCGCGAGATAGTGGGCGCTCAGCCTCATAGATTCGCCTCGCCGCGAATAATCAAATTGACTTACGCTCTGCCGATTATCGCAGATTAAATTAGCTATAATAACTATAGTTAATGCGAGCGTTCCCCAAGCGTTCCGATGGACAGGACGATGCCGAAATGAATATCTATGAATCATCCACGCCCTTACCGGATTGCGATACCCGGTTATCGTTTGCTGCGAGGCTCCGCTATAACTCGCAGGTGCATGGCGCTGCGGGTATACCCTTAGGCCCCGCATCCATTGCCGGCATCATCGAGGAGACTGTTGCGGACGAGGCGCCCTTTACCGATGAGGACACGCTCGAACTGCTCGCGGCCCTGATCGACCCCGGTACGTGCGAGAACCTCAACAGCCCGCAATCGGGCCATTTCACCTGCTCCGTTTGCGGAGCGGACGGACTTCATCGGCAAGGTGCGCATACCCGACGAGAATTACGAGGGTGGATGGAGAGTCGAGCTCATAAAGAACTGCCCCTACTGCGGACACAAGGTTGTGGCCCCCAAAAGGACGCTTTTGCAGGTAATTCCAGGCGGCACTAAAGCCCGTCAAGGCTGAATAGCGAGGACGAGACCCTATATGGATAACCTAATCAACGTGAACCGCGAGATGGCAGACGCGCTCCGCCACCTGGCTCTCGCAGGCTCCAAACCCATCGCAGAATTCGTCAATGTCCCCGCTGCGCTGTCTAAACTGGGCATTGAATGCCACCGCGCCGAAGGGGAGCTTCTCATTGATAGACGCGACACGCTCAGACTTGCAGACTATGTCGATCGCCCCGTGGGCGATGCAGACGAGGCGCAGCGCGGCCGAGCCGACATCGCCATGTCCATCCGCGATGCCGTTTCCGATGCAGCCGCCGAGGAAGTAGCGGGTGACGATATTTGGGAGCGTCGTGGCCTGTTGGATCTTTGCGACCTCGCCAAGGCCCTCGGTTTGGACGTGAAGTATTACAACGAGGAATACCCCGCAGTCGAGCAATGTGCCGCAAGAGACCTAGCCGACAAGATTGACGTGCAGACATGCAGATACGTCCGCGGTGAGGACAACGAATCGAAGAACTTCGCAGGGCCTGTCTGGTTTTGCGACAAATGCGGTCATGACGAAGGGGAGTATGGCGCCCATTTCTATTGGCACTGCCCCATATGCGGTCGCGTGATCGAGAAGACGGAGGGATAGGTCTTGTACAACCCCACCAATGAAATGACGTCTTGGGAATGTCGCAGACTGTGGCAGATTCTAAAATTGCGATATGCCGACATCGAGCCGTACGACTTGGATGCCCTGCAAGGCTATATTGCTATCGAGTGCGCCGAATCATGTCGCAAGAGCGAGACTCCGCGCTACACGATTCCCCGCCGCAAGGACGATAGCCTCTGCTACAAGATGAACCCGGACGGCGGCATCGTAAAGGCATATCTGAAAATCGACTGTCCCGGCCAGTGGAACGGTCGCGAGGCGGTAAGTTTCAACTCCGACGGCTTCATCGGCTTCTGCGGCTGGGCTGATACGGTCAACAGCCAGCCAATCTATCGCGCATGGTGCAGATGATGCATCGACTATATGAAGTACAAGTTCGAAGACCAGCTCGCCTCGATAGTGTATGGACTGAAAGATGTTTGATATCGCCAAAGTAGACCAGATTCACTGCTCGCACTGCGATGCAGTGATTGTAGACCCTGCCGACCTCATCGAGCTCGACGAGTACCTTGAGTCGATAACGGGCACGGTGTACTGGGAGGGCAAGTCTATCTGCGGCGACGGAAACGATATTTCCAAACGACTGCGGGAGATTGTTTGCCGCTCTAAACCCTGTTGAGAGGATATGATTTTGAATATACTTCCATGCCCTTTCTGCGGCAATCAGGACATAGAGCCGTCCCTTTACGATGACGACTGCTATGAAGATGCTGAGGGTAACACTGTCTACGACGTTCGCATGATAATGAACTGCGACCGATGCGGCACGCACATGATCGCCGCCGGCAGCATCGCCGACTCGATGGATGGTGCAGAAGACGCCGCGCGGGCTCGCCTGATTCGTCGGTGGAACATGCGATGGAACCAAAACGGAGCAAACCCGCATGATTTGGTTTAGATACATATTTCTTGCGCTTATCCTCGCTGCAGCGGTCAGTTTGATTTCCGTTGCGATTCCCAATCCAAAATCTTCTGATAGACTCTTTCGCCTATATATCGCATCAATCCTTGCCACAGGTGCGATCATCTGCGTTCTGTTTCAGGCGCTCATCCCGACGGGCATTGAATCGGTCGGGGAGAAGGTCGAGGTTTCGGAAACCCACTCCCTCGCCTCGCTCAAGACGGAATCGAGCCTGTCGGGCAAGACGGCGCTCTCCTTCGGATACCTTACCTCGACCGATGAATACGTACTGATGGTGAAGCGGGACGATGGTGGTTATCGACGAAGATGCTACCCTGCCGAAACGGCGGTAGTATACGAGGACGCGGGTGCCGATGATGCGAGGGTTGAGACGGTCAATAGCTACCAAATCGTCCGTTTGAACTATGCATTACCGATAGTTGGCGAATGGTCACGCGACCAGCTGTTTTTCAACAGGCGGGAGACGCGAATACACGTCCCGCAAGGCAGCATCGCTCAGGGTGAGTATGATTTCTCTTAGCACGCTGACAGCTTAATCGGGTGTTTTTCTAAGGCGGTCGTGAGATCGCCTTTTTTGATGTTCTTTTGCCGCCCCGATCTTGTATCCCGACCATCAATATACTATGCTATATGACTAAAGCAGGACGGATAGACGCCCCGCAATCCGAAAAAGGAAGGACGTGCCCACATGACATTTCACTGTATGATAGTCGGTAGCAGAAGCTATACCGACTATGCCGCCTTCAAGGCGAAATGCGATGCCCTGCTCGCTGGCAAGACCGATATCGAGATTGTCTCGGGCGGTGCATCCGGTACCGATGCCCTAGCCGAGCGATATGCCCATGAACATGGCTACTCGCTGCAGATCTTCCCAGCCGATTGGTCACGATATGGAAAACGAGCAGGATACGTAAGGAACCGCGAAATGCACTCCTACATTTCCACTTTCACCGATCGCGGCGTAATCGCCTTTTGGGACGGCTCGAGTAGGGGGACCGCACAGAGCTTCGCTCTATCGAAGGAATTCGATAATCCGCTCAGGGTTATCCGAATCGATTCAGGCCACAGGCCTTCGGTCTCATAAGTTTCATACATGCCCGATATCGATACGCCGTTAAAACAACCAAATACTAATGGACTACCGATGGCTGTGCTAAGATTAACGTCAGTTAATGCGCTTCCCCAAGGCGTCAAAGATAGGAAATGACCCGATGCACTCTGAGAAGATTCTTCAGGCAAATCGGAATTATAGGCAGGATTGACTTGCCGTAGAGCTGCCCAATCGGTCGGGGGAGACGCATCCGAGCATTGACAGGAAAGGATGCGAAATGAATTACCTCACTGACCGAAAAGAGTTCGAGTCATGATGGTTCCAAAGCGGCAGGCTAAGTTTTTACAAAAACTCGTGATCGCGCTTTGCATTGTTATCCCTGCTTCTTTCGTCACGCATTGCGGCATAGCGCTAGTTTTCAATCCAAAATTAAATCAATTTGTGACGTCGACTCAGACTCCCGATGGGACCTCGACTTCAAGTCAGCCGATCTCGATTCCCGAATACACCGGCAACCCCTCCGTGGCGCTTTCGGACACAAGCGGGTTGTCTGCCGCTCCGGCAACCAAGGAGCCGATTCTAACCAAGCTAGATTCGTCTGGGCGCTGCGGCACGGTGGAGATGGTCGTATCCCTCGAGACTGCTCCATCACGAGGAGAGAAGCGCGGTTCGATCGGCATGGTTAAGCCCTCCGGCTGGCACACGGTGCGCGATGATTCGCTCGACGGCAAGTACCTGTACAACCGCTGTCACCTAATCGCTTGGTGTCTGTCTGGTATGAACGCCGAGAAACGCAATCTGATAACGGGAACCCGTTACATGAATGTCGAGGGCATGTTGCCCTATGAGACAAAGGTAAGCGACTTTATTTTCGCCGGCGGCGGTCGCGTCTGCTACAGGGTGACGCCCGATTTCCGCACGGGCGAGTTAGTTGCCCGCGGCGTGCGCATCCAGGCGTATTCCCTTGCTGACAAGGGAAAGAGCATCGATTTCGATGTGTACTGCTATAACGTCCAGCCCGGCTACAAGATTGACTACGCCACGGGCGAAGCGACGAAAATCGACTAATCAAATGTCTGGCAAGGAGATTTAGGCATGTACGACACATATGTCCTTCTGGGATGCGGTCTTGCTGCGATCGGGATGAAAGGCCTTATGAATTAGGTGGTAGCTTTGGAAGAGACTGAAAACAAACCATGTTCGGGGCTTCCATGGGGTGCCATCATCTACGCCGCGATAATCCTGGCGGCGATCGAGACCGTTCTTTTAATAAGAGCATTCGTGATCGAGCCTTTCAGTATTCCCACCGAATCGATGTGCGACACGATTGAGGTCGGGGATAGCGTTTTGGCCGAGAAGATAACCCTTGAGCTCGGCGGAAACGTTTCGCAGGGCGATATCATCGTCTTCGAAAATCCTGAGAGGGATCCCGAAAAAGACGTGCTGTGCAAGCGTGTCATCGCGCGAGGCGGACAGACGGTCGATTTGAAAGACGGATCGGTCTATATCGATGGAAAGAAGATCGCGGAGGATTACGCGAAGGGCGATTCCTATCCCCTGTATATCGGGAAAGCGAAACGGATATCCTATCCCTATAAGGTCCCCGAAGGTGAAATCTGGGTCATGGGTGACAACAGGGAGAACTCAGCTGATTCCCGCTATTTCGGCGCGATTTCCGAGGACAGCGTGATCGGCATCTGCGTCATGCGCCATCTGCCCGTGAACCGTATCGACTTACTCTAAGGCATGTTGTTTGACTTCCAGTCTTACTCAATAGGGCATCCTTTAATGGATGCCCTATTTGTAAATCTCTTCGTTATTATTCTCATTTTGATCTTGCTAACATAATTCAAATCAACTATACTATATGCCAACAAGCGGAACGAAAGGCGTCCCGCAAACCGGAAGGGAGATACCCCATGAATCGCAAACTGGATACGTTCTTCTTTTACTTTCCGAGAATCGTCATGGCACTCATCGGATTGTCGGCATTCATTTTCGCTGCCTGGTTCTGTCAGTTCTACTACCTGTATCTGAACTGTATCGTGGTCCCGACCGCTTGCCTTCTTGCCAGCCACGGAATCCAGTGCGCACGCCAGGTGGTAAAAGCATACCGTTACTCGCTTTAGCTACTTTGGGGTGGTGCATGGGTGCAACCCCCTCCATTTCAGCAATCCTTACAGAGAAGGGAATCGACAATGTTCGATCAGAACATGAGCCTTGAGAATATCAAGAAGGAATCATCCTTGTGAACTACGAGCGGATGCGCCTGGCGATGGAGAGAGTTGGACTTTTGCTTGAGGTCAGGTTGCACTCCGAAGACCGTGACTTTGGGGAGTATATATATCAGAAGGTAGAGCATGACTTGGATATTCTGGAAGAACAAATCACCGTCTTGGACACCCTAATTGACCTATGGCAGCTACAGGAGTTTTAAAGTGCATCAGGTTAAGTGGATGCTCATTCAACTCCATGAACACCTGATTTCGGAAAGGAAACAGCCATGAAGAAAGTCTTTAAGTTCACTGAAACTCGTTCTTGGTACTTCGACCTCGATATTGACGATGAAACGCAGGTCGAGAAGGCTCTATCGGCATTGGTTGGAACCGAGGGTTTTAATTATTATCTGACTGACCGCGCCGAGGATGAATATGAGAGCGTCTGGGATGAAGTTTCAGCAGACGAAAAGCGTACGTGCGGCGATCATGCTACCGACTATTTTCGAAGGGTAGCAGATAGGGAACTCGAGGGGGAGGCCCGTGACATAGTTTTGAAATCGCTGCGCGAAGGCGAATAGATCGCACTGTGATCAATGGCTTCCATGCCGCTTTATTTCGTCTCGTTTTTCAAGATAAATCTTGAATTTCACTCTATATTCAACTATACTATATGCTAACAAGCGGGATGAAGGCATCCCGCATCCCTAGAGGAAGGAACATCCCATGTCTATCAATCGCGTTATGCTTTCCGGCAACATCACCCGTGACCCCGAGGTTCGCATGACCGCGAGCGGCACTCCTGTCCTTTCGTTCGGTCTTGCCGTCAACGATCGCCGACGCAATTCCGTGACCGGCGAGTGGGAGGATTGCCCGAACTTCATCGACTGCACCATGTTCGGTACTCGAGGCGAGGGCATCTCCAAGCACATGGCGAAGGGCGACAAGATTGCCGTAGACGGCAAGCTCCGCTTCAGCCAGTGGGAAAAGGACGGTCAGCACCGTACCAAACTCGAGGTGATTGTCGAGGATATTGAATTCATTGCTCGTCGTCGAGACCAGTAGAAACCAGTAGACGGACGGCTGAAAGGCCATCCGTTTTCAGTTATTTTCCATGGTAGATCTTGCATCCTGCTCGCTATTCAACTATACTATATGTCGACAAGCGGAACGATAGGCGTCCCGCAAACCCTTTTGGAGGTACTCATATGAGCTGCTACATCGTTTCCGATCTCACAATTTCCGCGATCGTCGCCGCAATGGCAGGCACCGGCTTCGAGCCCGCTGGTCTGAAGGACGAGAAGTCCGGCATCAAGTACAACTCCGCGACTTGCGGCCAGATTGTCGGGCAGATGCTTCTCGATGCCAATTACGAATCCGTCAACGAGCGTTACGGCGAGCAGGCCCATGCTCATGATTTTAAGCTCACGCAGAAGGCTGACGGAAGACCTTTTACCCTAGGCGAGATGTACGGCTGCATCAAGTGCTACGAGTACCAGACATGTGAGAAGCCTGGATACGAACTGTCGGAGATCCATGACGTTCTTGCCTATGTGAAGGACGATTTGGCCGAAAAGATGCTTGCAAGGCTGGGCGAGGAGTCTGTCTGGGGTCTCGAGTAGCCATACCTTATAAAAAGGTGGTCGCGAGATCGCCTTTTTCATGCCGGTCTCCCAGTTAGATCTTGCATCCTGCTCGCTATTCAACTATACTATATGTCAACAAGCGGAACGAATGGCGTCCCGCAAACCCGAAGGGAGATACCCAATGAAGAACTTTACGATTAAGGTCACCGAGCATCGTGAAGGTCTGTTCGTCGTTGAGGGCAAGGACGAGAATGATGCCCTGGAGCGTTTGGGCAAGATTATCGAATGCGACGCTTTCTGGAATGACTTCGAGAACTGGGGCGAGTATACGCTCGAAACCGAGCTTGATGATAGCTGCGATGATCCGATTGGGGAGTGGAGCGACGAGAGCTACCGCGACCTATTCGGCGCATAGTTCAGCAACTCAAGGCGATCGGTAACGGTCGCCTTTTTTTGTCCCATTTTCCCAGCTAGATCTTGTATTTCTACCCATTTCCCCTATACTATATTTAAAAAGCGGGATGAAGAGCGTCCTGCAAATCGGAAGGAGATACTCCCATGAAAGACAAGAAGCTCAGTGATTCGATTGATTATGTATGCTCTTGCTGTCCGCGCATATCCGACTGCGATGAAAGGTGGGACGATTCCTATCCCGCTTTCGACGATTACGATAGCTCCGATGCAAAGTACTGTGAGCGCTGTATGGTGCGCGTAATGGCGGATTACTACAACGCCCTCGATAATCGCGGAGACTCCTGCGAATCTGAGTACCAAGCGATCCTGAATTACTAGTCCATGAATTGACAGCGGTTCCCATAGCCGCAGATATCCGCGCCTTTTCCCAGATGATAGCGGCCGCAGGGTCGCTATATTATCCGAAAAACATTCTCAGATAGATCTTGTGTTTCAACCATTAGCCAACTATACTATATGTTAACAAGCGGAACGAAAGGCGTTTCGCAACTCACCGGAAAGGAAGCCCCAAATGACCAACACGAACGATATTTCCAGGTACGTGACCAGGGTGGACGACGGCCTAATCCGTCCCATGACGGTGCGCGAGCTGATGTCCAGGCTGAATGAATTGATCTCTATCGACAAGTCTATCGCAAGGATGCCTGTGGGATTGTCGACTGACGCGGAGGGCAATATGATTTATGTCCCCCGTGTTTTCACACCGAATGACCCAGAGAAAAACGATGGATACACACCCTTTGCCGATCTCGTCGGCGTGCTTACCGACGAGGACTGCGCTTACTACCATGTTCCCAAGTGCGTTGTGATTGGATAGGCAGGACACACGAGGACTGCATAGATAGCCTAGAGGGCGTTCGGTAACGGTCGCCCTTTTTCGTTAAGTTCGCCGCATTGAATCGGCGAATTATATTTGGTGGATCCCAAAGTTTTTCAAACTATTTTGCAATTCGATCTTGCATCCCAGCCAGTAACCAACTATACTATATGCCAACAAGCGGGATGAAAGGCATCCCGTAATCCTAGTGGAAGGAACACACACCATGTCTATCAACCGCGTTCTGCTTTCCGGCAACCTCACCCGTGACCCCGAGCTCCGCGCTACCGCAGGCGGTACCCCCGTCCTCTCGATCGGTCTCGCCGTCAACGACCGCCGTCGCAACGCGCAGACCGGCGAGTGGGAGGATTACCCCAATTTCGTCGATTGCTCGATGTTCGGAACCCGCGCCGAGGCAGTCTCCAAGCACATGCAGAAAGGCGACAAGATTGCCATCGAGGGCAAGCTCCGCTTCACCCAGTGGGAGAAGGATGGACAGCATCGTACCAAGCTCGAGGTGATCGTCGAGGATATCGAATTCATGGCCCAGCGTCGAGACCAGTAGGAACCAAAAGGCAGGTGGTCGAAAGATTGCCTGCCTTTTGACATATGCAACTAGCGCAACGATAGGCGTTTCGCAGGCCTTAGTAGAAGGGACTCAATATGGCTACAAAGAGTTATTTGGCGGCGGCATTCATCGGTGATCGGGATGTTAGCGGGGCTTTTGGAAGCGGCGAGTTTCGCTCGAGCCTGAACTTCGCGAGGCGAGAGCTTCGCGGGTACCAGCGCCTGGCGGAGACCATCTACCGACACGAAGTCGTATTCTGCAACCGACGCGGCCTCGAGGATATAGCCGCCCCAGAGCTTGAGTTCGGCATCCTTACCGAGACGAAGGACACCAAGACCGGTATTGTGGAGGCCAATTTTTCCGTGACGTCGACCTACAAAGCCGAGGATTTCGTATCGGATACGCGAGACGCATTTCTCGCCTTTGCAGCCGAAGATTTCGGCGAGCAAATCGCATCCGAGGCCGCGGCGCTCCTTGAAGGTCAAACCGCTTCGATGCCATGGCATAAGCGCTTCGAGATATGGAACTGCCTCACAAGTTACGACCTATATGGCGTCTCGACTGCAAATCAACTCATTGATGGGGTTAGGGAGCTCGCCGGCGCCCTTGCCGATGGGCGCACAGCTGACGTAGACGGGGTAAGCCCCGTTTTCCAGGCTTTCCACCGCGCCGAGCGAAATAACCTCGGCAGGGAATAGGAGTCTCCAAAGATACGCCTTGATATTAACGATTTAGGGTATCGGTTAATCCGATGCCCTATTTCATATCATTTTCCGTGGCCGATCTTGTATTTCCTCCTATATTAAACTATACTATATGCAACGAGGCGGGATGAAAGGCGTCCTGCATATCGGAAGGAGATACCCCTATGATTACATTGGTCAACGGCAAAGGCGAGCAGGTCAACGACTTTCAGTTCCTGGACTGGGAGGAGGCGGAGGGCTACCTGATGGAGCGGCGAGAGAAGGGGGCAAACGACCTGTACTTGCGCGGCGATTTCGTCACCCCGACCACCTATGATGGTGCCTATTTCATCGTAGTCGGTTTTGCTGACGATTACAGCATGGTTATCAAGGCTAAGCACCTGCCGTGTCCGAACGAGATCATGAACTGGATCGAGTCCGATATGAAGAGGTTCGGTTATTCCGATATCTTTGAGTATTACGTGACGGACGAGGACGACGTATACACGGGCTACGATACCGAAAACATCGACAACTGGCCTATCTTCGGTGCATAGTTCAGTGACTCCAGGGCGGTCGCAAGATCGCCCTTTTCTATGCCATTTTCCCAGAAGAATCTTGTATTCCCTCCCATATTCAACTATACTATATTTCAACAAGCGGAACGAAAGGCGCTCCGCACACCGGAAGGGAGATACCCTATGAACCCCATCGACTCCAAACTCAAGAAGATTCTCGCCATGATTGACGGCGCGACCTCCGAGGGAGAGGCTAGGGCGGCATCCCTTGCCCTTCAGCGCCTGCTTGCCGCAAACAACATGACCATCGACGATATCGACCTCACCGAGGACGCGCCCGAGGTCAACGAGTTCGCCGAGGAGCTGGGCAAGCGCGTCCCGGAGTGGGTCAAGGTCCTCGCGTACGTTATCGCGAAGAACTACCGTTGCCGTTACTACATGCAGACGAGCCACGGCGCATATGATTACTGGACCGGCTGCCGCCGTGTGACCGGCACCCGTTTCATCTTCGTCGGTGAAAGCCAGGATGCCACGGTTGCAGCCGGTTGTTTCCGCGCCACCAAGCACGCGATCGAAACGTGCTTCAAAAAGTTCTGCGACAAGCGAGCAGAGCAAGACGGAACCAAAATCGGCCGCCGTGCCGGCGTTAAGAACAGCTATTGCCTCGGCTTCATCCAAGGGCTCGAGAACTCCTACCGCGAGCAGCTTGAGCAGGACGAGACCATGGCCTTGGCGATCGTGGTGCCCGAGAGCGTCGCCCGATACATGAACGACGAACTGAAGCTCAAGAAGATGAAGCCTCACTCCATTACCGTTTCCGCCGATACGTCCATTGAGGATGCCGGCAAGGAAGACGGCTACGGTTTCGGTCAGGGCGATCGCATCGCAACCTGCGCCTAGCAACCGACATGGAATAGGGGAGGGCGATGCCCTCCCCGTCCATTTTCCTCGCATGGCTATCAATTTTTATGACTCCAATTTGAGTGGAGCTGATTATTCTATCGCACTGGTAGAATAAGACGAAAGGCATGACTGTATTGAGTCATGCGACCCCGCTATAGGAAGGAACTCTCATGTTCGATTTCAAATGTTCAATGCAGGCCCAGCTCGATAACTTGTGGCTCAAGCCCGAAGATCTTGCCCGCGGTCTCGATGTTCGTGTGTCCAGCGTACGCAAATGGCTCGATCCCAAGCTCGATTGCGTGCCGGTCAAGGATGCTTTTGATTGGGTGTATGACCAGACCGAAAAGCTCGGAAACCTTACGATGCATTGTCTGAATGAGGCGAATGAGTCTGTCGAGAAGTTCGGTCGGTATATTCTCCGCTGGTATCGCGATGATGATTTGCCCGATACCGAGCCGATGGGCCTTTACAATCTCGCAAGCCATCTCGTCGCCGACCAACTCGAGGCGAAGGGCGTGGAGTACTCATTTGTCTACGCGTGTCGCGACGACGAGTGGATTGAGCGACACTTGGACGATTTCCCCGACCTCGACCCCAAGGCCGAGTTTTCCGCCTTGGCAGATACCTTGGGCGTTCCGACGTCCGATATCGCTATGGCGTTGGGCATCACGGGCCGTTCGGTCAAAGACTGGAAGAACCCCAAGCGCGACACGATGCTGCCGGTAGACGAGGCATGGGACTTCCTAGACGACTATGCCGAGACGCTCGAGCGCCGCACCGCCGAGCTTCTTGAAACCAAGCCCAACCCGATGCCGTACCACCCTATGACCCGTCTCGGGACCCTGACAGAGCAGGAGCGAATCGACAATCTCGCAGCCCTGGCGGCCTCCAAACGAATCATGGGCGACGGACAGACCGTTGTAGATTTCGCATATGTCTAGACCGTAGCGGTTGGCTAAGACAATTGCATCCCGATGGATGGAGCCGTAGGCGAGCTATGCCGATGTACCGAAGCGGCCAAATGAATGGAAAGTGATTAGGATATGACTATAAGCGATGGATTGATCCGCGCGGAATGGCGCTCGTTGGAACAAGCCGAACGAGCCAAAACAAAGTGCGCGGACTGTCTCTATTGCACGTGCGACGGAAACGTTCGGGACGATTTGCATCGCCCCGAGGACACTACAGTTGAGTATATATGCCACCGCAGGGACGGCCATAAGTTCGAAACGGCTCATTCGAACCGATGCAATTACTGGGAAAAGCGAGATGAAAGCTAAGCCGAGTGCTACTTTTTCGCAGCGGTGCGCGGTTTGTTTTCGTCAATCCCACGCAGGTCGAACTGCTTGTTTCCGCGTTTAAGCACGAGCTGCCAGCCGCACGCATCGCAAATCTTGACGAATTCATCGATAGTGAACCGCGTATTGTTGTGCAATCGGGTAGACAAACTGCCCTTCTGCTTGCCAGTTTTAATGGACGCATCTTGCAGCGTCATGCCGCAATCCTGCACCATATAGCGAATAGCATCGGACGAACCAATCCGTTCAAGCACTGGATACCTCTTTCAGATATACGATAGTCTATTTCGATTATAGCCATTTAAACTATTTGCTAGTCGCGGCAAATTGTTTGGTCGCTGCCCGGTCATCGTTAATCACACTGCTTGCAACACTGCCAGCGCTATTGAATTGTAATTTGATTGCGCGTAGTTCAGTTCCGCAATTGCCGCTGCGGCACGTCGCAGTGGATATATCCACCCTGTCCCAAGATGTAAGAACCAATTTCCACATTAGGAGGACAGATGGATAACGAACTCCAATACGATCCGGCAGCCATTCGCATGGCCTATTTTTCCCTGCTCTTGAGTGGTCGACCGCACGACAACCTGGAGCTTGCCGTCACCCAGGAGATGCTGAAAATGAATCGCCTCACTGCCGAGCGTTCGTTGCCGGCTATGGTCGGTCGTTCAGCGCGAATCACCGCGACGATCAACTCGATTAAAATCGAAGAATCTTCGAAGCGCTACCTGATTAAGTTCCAAGCTGACAACGGAGAAAGGGAAGAGCAGATCCGCTCCGAGCGCATTGATGCCAATCACAAGGACGCAGTTAAGAAAATCTGGGAGCGCAATTTGGTCGGCCACCGTGTTGTCATTTTCAAATGTAAGGACAGGGTCGGCTCTAAAGAAGCGCCCAACGGTTATCGAATCGCCCCATATTGCATCGACCTCGGCAAGGCGGAGTAGGTGCAGATGAAGCGTACGAAACTGGACGGCCTAGACCTAAAGGCGATTGTTGAGTCCGAACTCGAAAGCCGGAACTGTGACGGACTCTATTCTCCATGCAATCGTTGCGAGCGCGGATGCTCCCGCACAGGGCTCTTCTCGTGCGGTAAGGCGTGTGCAGATTGCCGCCCCGGTTTGCAACACCCCGGCACGAGCGACCTGAAGATCGTCTCACATGATGAGTATTGTGAGATCATCGACCGTATTGAAGCCGAGAGAAAGCGCCGCGAGGAAAAGCTCCGAGTCGAAGCGACCGAAAAAAAGAAAGCTGAACGACTCGAAGCCAAGCAGATTAAAGAGGAGAACACCCTCAAAAAGAAGCAGGCGCGAGCTGATAAGCGAAAGCAATTTTTCGGCAGCATCCGCGCGTGGCTCGAATCACTGTTCGCAAATATTTCGTCTGCAGTGCGCACGAGCATCCTATGCAAACTTCTCGGCGGTGTTTCAATCGGATCGATTGTCTTCTCGATTGCCTCGATTATCTTCTTTGAGGTCATCAAATACGAATGGATGGCATCCGCGGCGAAGGTCGAAGCACTTGCAGCCGTCTATCTATTCCAGAAGCTGTTCATGTTCGAGGCGATCTATGTATTCGTTATCGTTGCGTTCACGATCGGCGTGATTGTCGTTCGCGTTGCCCGCGGCGATTACAAGGCAGATTTCGCGTTCGATCAGCAGACAGAAGAGGAAGGGAAAGACGACCAGTTCTTCCTATAAATCCTCAAGCGCTCCTGCTCCTGACATACTTCCACGACTTCGCACTAATGGGTCAATCCGATTTGGATTGACCCATTATTTCTTCAAAGATAGATAGTTTAGATAGCTAATATCATCTTCTCCATAGCGCTGCAAGTTAGTACAACTCCATCCAGCTGCTAGTTTTTCTAGAGCTGGAATGGTCGAGGTGCGACACTACTGCGACAAAGGTGCGACATTTTCCCGTCAACCATTCCCGCGAAGGGTGTATTTACTTCGCATCTCAGGCGCTTAAAACAGAAAATTACAGCCCTTCACTATCCAGTTTTACTCATCGACTTATAGATTTACAGCTGTTGTTCAACTGATCTATTTTCTACAGCTCACGCAACCGGAACATCCAATCAAGATTTTGGTAAACTCGGCTATCCAAACAATGATTGCATCCAACCGTCTCAGAATCATATATTTGACAGTCGTGTTTTGGCTCAGCAAGTCCAAAATCACAGTGCGATTTGATTTTTCTAGACTCAAGTTCCTATAGATCGGAATCGGTTCCAGTTCTAAATAATGGTCCAGCCAACAATCGGAAACAATTTGAATAACATGCGGAGTGCACTTCATGGCACTCCGCAGCATCGCTATTTGTTATTATTCTCAGTCGAAACTCAGTAAATTAGCCGTCACACCTGAACTGAACGGCTGGCTCGCCAAACTATTTGAGTACTTTGACCCGTTTGATTTCCTAAAAAATCCAATGGAATGTATCAATTAGAACGCTTGTTTTTTGCTGCTCATCACCGATATAACCAGGGGTTTAAAGGTTATTCATGTTCAAAAAACGAGAACGCGAGCTTGCTGATTTTGCTTACGCATATCTATTTACCGACTGATTTTGCAAACCCGAAACGAATTCACCGTCTCGTGCAGACTGTTTTCAATTGTCCGAATACCGTTACAAGCATCGAAACGAACATGATTCAAAGCAATTAGTAAACCATGAAGAGCGCCTTTAACGGCGCTCTTCTGTATCGCTGTTTGTTCTTATTCTTCTTATTGAAAGCTGATTCCGGTGGCAAATAATACTGAAATTATCTTTAGCGCCATGCAATAAATCTTTCCACGGGAGTTGTTTTCCTATACATAGCGCAACAATTTCAACGTTGAAATATTACCCAGTATTAGCTTTTGCCGAACATCATTCGCTTTGTGCAAAGTAATTACTTTTCATTTTCGGCACCTCATTTCTACATTCTCAGGCCGTTTCACGTCTGAAAATTGCGCGTGGGTCTATTTCAAATCGTTAATCGACGACACTCAAAAGTAGTTCGCGCCACCGTTTTCGATCATGCAAAACCTGATTACGCGCGTCCCGAAACAACTCAAATCGTTATCGCAACAACGTTTTCCGTTTAAGAACTGTAACCAAATCAATGCTCACATCCAATCGATTCGATCCTCTCGCCCATACAAATAGTTTGTAATTAAATCGTTTTCGCTACAGAGATGACCATAGTTTTGAAGCCAGCAACGTGCCACATCCAGACTAAAACGCAATCCTAGAGTCCCCGCGACCGCTCTTCAAATAGGGGAGAAACGTATCCCGATCAAGTCTCGAAACCTGCATCCGCCCATCGTCCGCAGCTCCGAGACCTACTTATACTTATCGAACCCAACCCCTATCGCAAGCTCTATTCCTCGCCCGTTGCTTTGGTAGACATTCAACAAGAACCCTATAGCCTGTCAGACATTTAAGCTCCCCAGCTGTGGGATTGTCAGACATTGAATTGTCAGCCAATAGTAGTTTGTCAGACATTGCACGGCGCAGCCGAAACGGGAGATCGCACGGCAGAAATCGCCCCGAGCAAAGCCGAATCACCCCGCGGCGCGGCCGCCTGCCCTGCGGTCAGGCGGCAGGTGCAAAACGGCCTTGCCAATTGTGGATGCCGCTGCGGCAACACCCTGAGCCACCCAAAAACGTGCCCCAAACTACCCATAAGGCCATTTTGCACGCCAGCTTCGTTCAACGTCAGACATTGAGAATGTCAGACATTGAACCTGCGGCAAAGCCGCAGCTGGGGCCGCTAGCGGCCTGTAATCGCGTCGCTCCGCTCGCTCCCGTCAAGCGAAATGTCCGACAGGCTGTCAGACATTTAGATCCGCTTGACGGACGGCCTGCTCGCGAAGCTCACTATCGGCCGTAGTTAAGGAGATACGAAATGTCAGACATTTCGACAGATCGAGAAACCCCGGAAACCGTCAGCCCACATTTGCCAGACATTGCTACCACCGCCGTCCAAATGCCGGCCGGCACGTCACCCTATGCCCCGCCAGCTCGGTCGCAACCCGAACAGCCGCACACCGAAATGTCAGTCGTCTCGTTGGTCCCAAATGCCGTCCAGCCCGCAACCCGCCGCATCACAGTCCGCCTCCCCACCGCAGACCTGACCGCCCTCGACGCTAGAGCCGATGCCCTAAACGCGAGCCGCAGTGACTACCTCCGCACGCTCATCGCGCTCCCTGTAACGCTCGACCTGACATCCATCCGTCATGCCACTCCAGGCTCCGGATCGCTCACCCGTCCGCTCGGCCCAGACCTAGCCCTCACGCTCTCCAGCAACCAAACCGAAAGTTTGGCAATCCAAGCCATCACGGACAGCATGCTCGAATCGATCTCCAACGAAGTTCGCGCCATCGGCGTCAACTACAACCAGGCAGTCCGCGCCCTGAACCGCATCATCAAGAAGTACGGCAACCATCGCGCCCTCTCGCAAGATGAGCGAACGGAGATAGTTGAGCTCTATGAGCGCCTCTCGAAGCAGAACAAGGCAATTTACGAACGCCTCAAAACCCTCGCCAGCGAAGTCGAGACTCTGTCCGGGAAACCGTCCGTCAATCTAACCGCCATCGGCTTGACTCAATCCGAAGCCCCTATCAATAAAACCGAACCCGAGCGCCGCCGCCGTGTCCGCGGCAAAAAGCACTCCGCAACCCATCCTGACCAATTTCAGGACGGAGATGACTCATGACCTACATGAAGCCCCTCTCCGGTCACAGCTCCGTCAAGTGGATTCGCTACTACTTGTTTAAAAATGACCGCGCACTCGACAAAGACTTCCTCAACCTCACCGATCGCGATTGGAAGGGCCGCGACTGGGCGAAGGTCATGGATCGCACTCGCGAGATTTTCGGCAACAACGTGCCGGTCAAAAAAGATAGCAAGGTGCGAACCTACGAACACATGATCATCTCGCTCGACGAGAAGGACAACGGCGTGGAACTCGAGGACTTCCGCGACTTTGTGAACGAGTGGGCATCCAAATGGTTCGACTCACGCGGTCCAGAGGGGGAGGGCATCGGTCGGTTCGAGGTTGCCATTGCCTACCACGATGACAATAAGGCGCGTGGAGTTCAGGGAAAGCAGGGCATCCTGCACGCGCATATCGTCATCAACAACACGGAACTCGAAACGAAACGCCGAATCTCCGGCCTGCTCACCACAAAGGTCGTCCAGGCGATGCGAGCCGACTTACAGACCATGTCGCTTGAACGAGGTTGGCATGCATTTGCCACGGACGGGAAATCCTACACTCAAGCCGAAATGGATGCGAAGGGTTTAAAGGTTTCCCGCGGCAAGAGGCTCGACCGCGCCATGGCTGCTCTCGACAACGTTCTCGCCAACGAGGCGAAAGGCGCCCAGGTTGAAGACTTCGGTGAGGCTATGCAAAACCAACTGGACGAGCGCCGTCCAGTCGAGAAGTTGATACCCGAGACCTATGGCGGCGCGACTGCAAGCCCGCAATCTGATGCCGACGGGATCAGCCCGTCCAACGCCGTCGAACCCGCTAGCCTCTCCTACACGACCATGAGAACCGAAGACGGTCGCGTCATGCGCCTTGTTGTCCCGCATGGTTTCGGCGATTCGGATACCATGGCGGAGCGGCAAATTGAGCAACGCGAGGGCTGGTCTTGGAAGGATGACATCCGCGACCGCGTAGACATCGCAATGCGAATCTCCAAAGGCCCTGTCGACTTCGCATCGAAATTGGGCGAGCTCGGCATCCAAGTCAACTACAACCGCAACGGCGATATCATCTACCACCATCCGAGCGACCCCGTCTCAAGGAAGGTCAAGGGTTCGACGCTCGGCAAGCGATACACTGCCACTGCAATTGAACAGACGATGGCCGAGAAGTACGTCGGTCGTCGCCAGAGAACACAGGGGCTCGTTGGACGCGAGCGCTGGATGGACGAAGACGAGCGCTGCGCAGCCCTTGCAATTGCTAAAGCTGCCGAGCCGTGTACGCGCGAGGGAGCGCAGCTTATGAGCCGCCTGAAATCGACCATCGAGCAGAACGACTCCGCGCCGCGGGACAAAGTGGCCAACGGCTCCAGTGTCGAGTATCCGTCGTCTTTGGCCAATTCACTTGGCATCGAGTACCCCAAGACCTCCTCGGCCGGCGATGGCCGTCGCAAGAAGATGACTGAGGAAGAAGCTCTCGAAGCGATGGCGGACATTCGCGACGAGAAAGGCTATGGCGGCCTTGCCGCAAACAACCCGACGGTCACTTCTTCCAATTCCGGCAATTCGCATCAGCAGGAGGATGCGAACGAGATCCAGAAAACCAAACATCACTAAGGAGTGAACATGATCATTGCCATCGAATACAAGAACGGCCGCATGAAGGAGTTCGACACGAGCGCTTTCACGGCAACGAACGCAATGAGCGCAGGCGACAAGACGGCCCGAAACGTCTTGACCGAACTCGACTTGCGCCTAGACCTCGTGGACGAGGTCGGTTTGAGGTTGGACTTCTATTGGTACGATGCGACACCTCAGGGACAGCGTGTCAAAATTGACGGTCTGACGGATTCAAAGGGTGACCCCGCCTGTCTCACATCCGCATCGCGCCGCTTGGGTACTTCTGTGCTTCTCTGTTCCCGTATGGGCATCCAACAGATTTCCCGTGTCATCGTGCAGCGTGCGAACGGGACGGTGGATGCCCTCTGGCGACAGGGCTCGGGGGACTGGCTCATCAACGGCGCGAGGTTCGAGGCCCAGCGAGTTCTTTCATATACGGATTGCAACGTCACATCGATGAACTCCCAAGCGGTATTCGTCTTCAAGTATTTGAAGAAGTCCAATCCGGAGATGGCTGATGACGAGATTTGCAACCTTATCGGATATCCGCTTGAAGCCTACAAGGAGATTCAGTGGGACGAGGCGAAGAACGCCGAAGGATTAGTAGGCGCTGATCTAATCGAATCGGATGATGAGGAAGATCCGAGTTTCCCCTCCGACCCGTCCGCTGCCGACCCTTCAGATCCCCCCGCCAACCCCTCCCTCGGAAAGCATTTCGCCGTGGACGACGATGACGACGGCTTCGACGATGATGAGGACTCTCTGTTCGATGTCTGACATTTGCCACGCCCGTCGGATTCATGATATTTTGAGTGCAATGGCGTAACCCCAAGCGCCATGAAACAGGAGAGACGAATATACCGCCCGACCGTGCGAGGCACGGCTATCTATTCCAATTTGATTACGCATGACTGACTCGGTATAACTCGACTCGTCTCTCCGCACGTTCTGACAGGAGATGACAGGTTTGCCCAAGCGTAACGAAACCCAAACCGAAAACCTTACGAGCGCAGGATCGGGGTGGTCCCGATGAGGGCGGCGGTCAAGGTGAGCGAGGCCCTCAGCCGGCTTCGCAGGCAGGTCGACACTGCGGAACTCGAGGAGGCAGTTAATGATTTCCTCGCGGCCTACGGAGAGCTTCGCAGCCAGTTCTACTACGAGGATGCCGAGGCGCGGGCAAACGCCAAAACCGCCTCGACGCTTCTCGAGGCCATCGACCGTGGGCTGATCGAGCTGCCTCAGACCGATGACGGAATCGTAATCATCCCCGACATGAAGCTGCGACTCCCCGACGGAGCGAGGCTGTTCGTCAACTCAATCGAAATCGAATCCACCGCGACCGGCCGCGCCCCGATTGTCCGCTTCGAGGATGGCTCGTCTATCCGCTGTCGTCGCGGCTCGGGCGTGCAGATCGTCAGAATGCCACTCGAGGAGGAGCAGAATGCCGACTGAACGTGACACCCAGCTCGCCCTGCCGTTCCGCATTCCCGTTCTGCGTGTCTTCCTGCTGCCTTTCGTGCAAGACGGGAAGCGCGACCGCCTGTTCCTCATTCTGCTTGCCTGCGTCATGTCTACTGCAGGCTTCCTCATGCAGGGAAACGGATCGTATGACTCCGATGGCTGGTTCCTGCTCGCGACGGGAAAGCAAATCGTCAAGAACGGCATCCCGTACACCAACCCCTGGTCACTGGCGTCCTACAGGCCGATTGTCGTCCAGCAGTGGCTCCACGATGTGCTGCTATACGGTTCGTATGCCCTGGCAGGATATGCCGGCACGATACTCTATCAGGTCCTCCTCTCCGCCGTCGTCGCCCTCGCGCTCGCCTTTGCAATCCAAGGATTCGGCGATAAATGCCTGACTTTGCCCCGCCTGCTGTTCTGCATCGGCCTAGCCCTTTTCGGGGCGGGAATCTATATTTCCGTCCGTCCTACGGCATGGTCGATGGCATGCATGGCGCTGACCGTCGGTGTCTGCACTCGTTGGAAGCGTACCGGCGACTGGCGCTATCTCATCGCCCTGCCCGCGATCACGGGACTGCATGTGAACATGCAGTCAGCCATGTGGCTCCTAGATGTCTTCCTCGCTGGATGCTTCCTTTTGCCCCGCGACCCATCCGATTTCAAAACCACCACCCCCGATGAGATGCTGGCTGAAATCTTCCCGTTAACCATCGCCCTGCCTGCGATGGTTCTCGCCGCCTTCGTGAACCCGTACGGCGTCAACGGCGTCCGCTACGTGATCGACTCGATGGGTGCTGCATCTTACGGAAATGTGATATCGGAGATGAAGCCCGCCTTCGAAGCGACGAACGGCTTCTGCGTTGTTTTCTTCGCGGTCGGCTTCATTCCCACAGCACTTGCTGCCGCCATCGGCCGCAAGCGGGTCGATGCCCCGCTGCTGGTCATCCTCATCGCCGCCGTGGTCGCGACGATGCTCCATTGGCGAAACGTCTGGATCTTCTCGGTTGCATCCGCCCTCGCCTTCGCGAGCCTTCTGACGGGAACCGAAGATCCTTCCGCGTCCAAACCGCACCATATGACGAAAACTGCTGCCTTGATTGCCCTCCTTGCCGCAATCGGCCCGCTTGTTGCGAACTGCTGCGTCTGTGCCGCGAACGGAGGACAGTCCTGCTGGCAGACCTCCGAACGCTCGGCAAATCCCCTTGTGAAGAAGATTGCCGAGAGCGGCATCTACGACCCCGTCGTATACGCCGAGGATCCCGTCATATACAACTACCTGGAGTGGGAGGGGATGAAAGTCCCCTTCGACCTGCGACCCGAGCTCTGGGACGATAAGGGTGCGGCGGGAGTCGTCTCCCCATACCGTGACTACGTGGACGGCATGCAATCCAAGAAAGCAAGGCTGTCCTACCTCACCTCCAACCACTTCGACTACTACATCGTCTCGAAAGATACGGCGCACTGGTATAAGGAGAACCTGAACCTGAAGGTTGTCAGTGCCACGGATACGCTCGTTCTGCTCGAGAACGCGGGATAGGGAAGTGAGGTTTGAGGTCTGGAGATACTCGAAGGGAAAGTGTTTCCCGCGAGGACGCCCGAGCTTTTCCGAAGGCACTTTAAGGCGATTCTGGTCGCATGAATGACGCTCTTCCTCGGTATCGCTGCCCTCGCGCTCATCGCCCGTCACACAGGGCTTAATTCAAGCATCTCAGTGAATGGCATTCCACAAAGGCTCGAAGTCCAAAAAGAAAGGCCACCGTCGCCAAGACGATGACCTAACTTCGTTAAGCAACGGCTCTGCCCAGCTCATCACAACTTGGACTGCGCGTTACCCACCCATTCTATCATCTCACTGAACTCCACACATCTAGTACAGCAAAAGGGGAGCTCCCAAAGAGCTCCGCGCAGCACCGCATCTAGGCAGAAACATACCGCTGAACAGAAACCTTACCCACGCTCCTGCTCGCCAGGCATGCTCTCGCAATCCCCACGGTCGAGCTCCGCCTCGGTGCTTTTCGCATCGCAGCTCTCATCGAGTGACTCGCCGGCTTCCTGCGATTCCGCATTGCCGACTGGCCAGCCGTAGACCTCGCAGATCGCAGGTACGATATCCTGCAAATGACCTTGCTCCTCCGCAAGCGCGATGATCACATCATCGAGAACGGCATCCTTGTCGAACCCGTTGGATCAGGACGTACTCGATAATACTTTGCCCTCGGAGACGGGTATCCCTAGGAGATACCCCCCCCCCCCGAAGGTTAATTGCCGCTGCGTGCATTTGCGACACTCCCTTCGCTCAGGGTGAATAGAAAAGGCTCGAGGTTAGGACTGTTACGCGAATCCGCCTCGGTCTTGCCACATCGGCATCCCTAAACACGCAGCCAATACTTCCCGAACGACAAACGGGATGTCTTCCTTGACATCCCGCAGGATGGATAATCGTTATTGTTCTCATTCCTTTAAGGCTTTCCGCAGGTCAGCCAATACATAAGAATCTTCTTATCTTTCTCCTTATTATTCTTATTATCCTCATACTCCTTTTTCTCCTTCTCCTCCGTCGCTCATGCACCGCTTCCAGACCTTGCTATTCCTCAAAATCGAAAATTTTTTAGTTTTGAGGAATAGCACCCGAACCCTTCAAGCCCCGCCAATTGTCGCCACTTTATGAATCGTAGATTCCCATTACGCATATGTGGAATCTCGTCTATTATGGGAACTACCGAACGGGCAGGGGATTTAGCACCCCAATAAATGGCACTCCGTTTGGGTAAGAGGATCCATCCCGTAGGATGAATCACTCGCGGAGTATATCCTCTCGGTTGGTTTTCTCCAAATCATGTAAACGCCAGCCGAGGGGTGATCTCCTTTTTTAGGTCACGATCTCTAAATCAAAATCCCCAGGCGCTTCATTGAAAGCGCCTTTTTTTGTTTTACAATAGCCATGACCTCATTTCGGTGCGCCGATATTCCTTTTTTGGATTAACGGCGCGTTATCTTTCTGTTATACTTAATATCGACCAGGGCGTACCCCAAGCGCCTTGTAGAACAGGAAGATGAACAACATGCCCCAGAATCTAAACGGTTCGCGTGCATCCCGTTTCCAAAATGGTGCGCGCCATGCCGACTAAAACAAAAGACGAAAAACCCCAACCTGCGAATACGATCATCGCCCCACAGCAGGAGACAATCGTCCTGACCGCCTGCATGCGCTCGAAGGACGTGCGCGAGGATGTCCTCCCGATGTTGCTGGAGGACGATTTCGTCAAGTCCGACCACCGTACGCTGTTCGGTGCCATCCGCGCCATGCACGAGGCCGACATCCCGATCGACGACGTGTCCCTGCTCGACTACCTGAAATCCAACGACAGGCTCGCAGCCGCCGGGGGAGAGCAGGCAGTGTTGCGCATGTTCGAGGCGGACATGCCGAATCCCATCCGGGGACGCCCCGCCTGGCAGACCTACGCGAATCCGGCTCCATCGAGCAGGACGCGGACACGGTCCTGTTCCTGTCGCGCGACCCGGACGAGATCCAAGACGAGAAGTCGGGCTCCAGGCAGGTCATCCTGTCGGTCGCGAAGAACCGCAGCGGCCCGACGGGCGATATCGACATGCTGTTTGTCCCGACGAGTACGAAATTTTACGAGGTGGGGCCCAGGAAGGAGTCCTCTGATGAGTAGGAAGAAAACCAAGAAAAGTTCGAACAAGATCGTCGGCCGCTGCCTCGAATCGGATGCCCACGCCCAGACCATCGACGAGGGCTTTGCCTTTCTCGACCGCCCGATCTTAAAGCCGCGCGAGGTTCTCGCGTACCAGTGGGCGCTGCGCAACATCGCCATCAAGAACATGCGGATTAAGTCGGAAAGCACGCGCGAGGCGGTAAATGACGGGACGAGCTATTTCTCCGACGGTTCAATCAGGGTGAAGGCGCATATCCTGTGCGGTATCGCCACCGATGTCCGCTTTGCCTCCGATGACCCGGACGCGCCCATCGACCGCATCATGATGTCGTTCGTGAAGGTGTACAACGAGCAGGAGCGCAGATGGCGCCCCG
The DNA here is from genome assembly GCF_003474365.1 of Collinsella sp. AF38-3AC. Lineage (NCBI taxonomy): Bacteria > Bacillati > Actinomycetota > Coriobacteriia > Coriobacteriales > Coriobacteriaceae > Collinsella > Collinsella sp. AF38-3AC. Next base: position 8,636 of record NZ_QROM01000014.1, on the reverse strand, counting down.
TTGACTCCCACCTATGGCTGTTCATGGACAAGCTGACCGTAAGGCAGGGCGAAGGCTGGGAAGAGCGAGAAGACGGGGATGGTTTCGGTGTCGCGCTGGGCGACCGCGTCATCTTCCTCGCCGAGGACAGGGTCTATGACGGCCCGAAGGGCATGCGCCGGCACGGGGCAGGGGAGTGGTCGGTTATCTCGTCTCAGCTAATGTACGGGACGAACGGCAAGAAGGGGATGCGCATCTGCGAGGTTCCCCGCAAGGCTGTCACCGACGCCTACCTGATGTTCTTCGCGAAGCGTGGCGAGCAGGTCGGCATCACGCTTATGAATAACGAGGAGTGGGCCGAATGCCAACAGCGCTGCCAGGCGGCGGCGATGAAGGAGCCCTGGAGCCTGATCGCCTACCTCGAGCAGAGCAAACGCCCGTACAGGAGATGCGGGAGATAAGGAAGAGACATGATGATGATCGAAAAGAACGTACCCCGCTGTTCCCGAGTGGTTCTCGTCGAGCCGACCAGAACCGACAACGGGCACACGGTTTTCAAATTCTCGCTTGATGCCAAGCGGGCGACGACCGGCTTCATCGAGAGGAGCGATCGAGACGACGGATCAGTTATATGGCGCCCGTATATCCGCTCGTCGACGCAATCGGGCTACTGGAACGCTGGGTCGATGAAACAGTTCGTCGCTGGGTACAAATCGGAGGAGGATGCGATGGTCGCTCTTCTGGACGAGGCTCAGGAGGTTCTTTGGAGTAGCTAATGGTCGAGACTGAACCCAACCGGCTGCACATGCGCCTGAAACGCGCCTTGACAGCCAAAGGCATCTCCCAGCGCGAGCTGGGCAGAAGGATTGGGGCGACGCAGGCGAGCGTCTCGCACTACGTGAAGGGAAAGCGCCTGCCTGGGACAGTCGTCCTGTACAAGATTTGCAAGGAATTGGATGTCTCGGCGGATTGGCTGCTGGGGCTTAAGCGAAAGGAATCGGACATGAACGACAGCAATTGGATCGACGACGGCGACATCGCCTTCCGCACGGCAGACGACTGTTCCTTGGTCGCCCGCATCGAGCAGGCGGAAGACGGCACATTCGAATTGGGAATCCTCGAGGGCGACACCGCCTGCGAGCTTTTCGCCCAGCGATTCGAGTCGATTGACGCGGCCAAGAAGTACGGCAATGGCATCCTTGGCCAGAAGCCGCAAAGGGACAAGGCGATCACGCTTATCGAGGACGAACTGGATGGCGTACTGGGCTCCAACCTGTCAGACGAGGACTACCTCGCCAGCGCATCGCTCGACCGCGACACGATGCGCACCCTGGTCGTAAATGCCATCCCGACCTGCACGGGTCCCAACTCCCAGGAGGTAGCCGTCACGTTCTCCATTTCAGGGCCTGACGGCATCGAGATGGAGACGGAAGCCGAGCGGGCCGCCTTCGATCTCGCGACCGAGCGAGCCGTGTTCCTCTCCGGCATCTGGTCGGTCTACGCGACGCCTGCTGCTGCGGTCGAAGCCGTGAAGGGGCTGATCGCCACGCTTGAAAAGACCTATCCCTCGCTGAATCATTAGATCAAACACACTATCGGTCGGCACTTTCCCTATCGGAGGCCACCCTTGCCGCGGCATTCGCCGCCATAAGGGTGGCCTCTTCGCTTTTGCCGCCCATCATCTCATCGAGGGATTCTTCCTTCTTATCCTTCTCATTATTCTTCTCATCGTTATCGAGGATGTTGTCAGACTTCTCGCGGAGCGATTTGGCGAACTCTCCGATCTTGTCTCGACCGATGGTCACATAGATCTTCCTGTCGCCGTCTTCACGGGCCAGCTTCAGGTCATATCTTCCGTTGAGCATGATCTGGAGAGACCCCTCATCAGCGGCCTGATCGAGATACTTATCTACCACGACCACTTTGGCGGTAAAGCCACCGAGGCGGTAGCCGTCGACTTTCACGCCATTGGGCACCGAGACGGTAACCGAGTTGAGCACCTGTCCGAACTTATTGGTTTTCGTCTTGCCGTCCTTATCGGTCATGCATTCGCTGTCGATGACGTTGCCGTACGGGATGACGACCTTCGGGTTGTCGAACGTGACGTCCCTATCGATATTCTTGGTTCCGAGATATTGCCCGTCAAAGGGCATCTTCCCAAGATCGGCCGGTTTTTTCTCATCGGCACGGCGCGGCTCCGAAGCGCCTGCCGCCGTCGGCTTTTCAGGTTTCCGGCTCGCCGAAATCGCCGGCACGTGTGCATCCCGAGGCGAGGTCTTGGCATCCGCACTGGTCGTGATGTTGATGAGGTCCTCGCAGCATTTCCCGAGGTTCTCTACGAAATCCCCGATTCTATCCTGCCCCACGGTCAATTCGATAGCGCGGCCGTCCTTGAAGCCGCTGAGCTTCAAGGGTCGCGAGTTGTTGAAGGATGCTTGAAGGATGCCCGTCTTCTCCGCACGCTCGAGATACTTGTCGGGATTGACGATCTCGACTCGAAGACCGTCCATGCTGTAGCCGTCAAGCTCCATCTTGCGGGGGAGACGGATGACGATGCGCGACATTTCCTGCCCATAGCGGCTCGTCACGGGCGTGCCGTCTCGCCGCACAGCCGCCGCGGAGGAGAGGACGCTCGAGTAGGGGATACTGACGACCGTTTTCTCGACCTCATCGCTTCGGTCTTTCGAGACAGTGCCGATGACCTGCCCCTTCTGCACAGGCTGCAGATCGGAATCGACGGGATCGATTTTCTTCACGCGGCCCAGCCCGAGCTTCTTCAGGAAGTCGAATCCTCCGAGCAGCGTGGCGTTCTGGCTATCATTTTTCGGCATGTTGCCTCCTTATATCGCAAATCTATGTTTGAGGGTATCCACCGCCCGCGCAATACGGTTGAGCGGGACGAAAGAAGTTTGACGACGGGCCGATAATCCTTATGTGACTTGACGGCGTGATATACTTTTGTTATCATATGAACCGTAATCGATAGATTGATGCGCTTCCCCAAGGCGCATCGGACAGGAGAATCGCAATGTCAGATTTCACCAAGCCGAAGATTAGGCTGCACTCGGTCAACATTCGCGAGCAGTTCGCCGCCCCGCTGATGGACGGCAGGCTCAAGGCGATAACGCGCCTGAACGGGCGCGGCTACAACACTGGGGACTACTTGCGCTTCAGCGTGTTGCCGATGCAGTCCTCGGATGTCCAGTTCTCCATGACCACCGATAGCGAGCGCGAGACGCTGCAGAATCAGTTCTACAAGGTCACCTTCGCCATGTACGGCAAGGGCCTGAAGGAGGGCTACGTGACGCTCTCCCTAGAACTTGTCAGCGATCGGAAAACGATGGATACCCTGCGCAACGAGATTGACAGAATGGCGAACAACGGGCAGAAATTTGCAGATCCGCTCGATGCTTACGCAGATCTCTTCGACACCGCCTACCCCCAGGGTTATGATTCCCAGTATATGAAACGTCACGCGGAGCCCAGTCTGGACAGTATCGCCGAGGTAGCGACCGAGGCAGCATCAGACGCGGAGCGTCCGCGAGGTCGCTAACATCAAGGAGCGCATCATGCAAGCTATCACTCTCTTTCTCTCCGACCCCTATAACGTGGCCGGTATCATCCTGTTCGCCTATATCTATTTCATCGTCTGCAAGCGAATGCTCCACTTCCGCGCGTTCAACGTCTGGAACGTCAAGACGAACCCGAACGCCTGGTGGCGCTTCGACCGCAGCTCTATCAAGTACGCCTACAGGAAGGGACGCTGCCATGTCCCTAAGAAGATCGAGGATTTCTGCATCATGGTGAACCGCGTGATGTACCGCCGCGAGATGCTGGTGAAGCTCTACGACGCCGATGGCAACGACCTCCACATGCCCACCGTCTGGATGAAGAAATCCGACCTGACGCGCAAGGAGCGCATGACCAAGACGATCAAGTGCGAGGTCGTCTGCCCACCTGACAAGCGAGGTTTCGCATTCATCACGAAGTATCACGCCTACGTCAGCGCCGTCGAGACGCTCGCGGGAGCCTCCCGCGCCGGCGGCAAGACCTGCGAATACGTATCCCTATATCACTACGAGATGATCCAGATGCCGCAGGAGCTGTTCCTGGAGGATGAGGTCGTCAAGGCCCGCGTGGAGCGCCTTAAAGAGGACCACGCCTTCATCGTCCGCCATTACAAGCGTGCCGCCCTGTCTTACCGTTTGGCATACGGTCGATGCTTACCGCTCAAGTACTTCCTGCCCCACTACCAGTACAGCCCCATCAGCCACGACATGGCCATCATCTAAACCCTGTCCTCACAGACCCGTATACTCATCCGATATCTAGACTAGATAGGAGCCTTCCATGAATACCGATATGAATCCTGAGAACATCAACTCCAACGATTCCCTCGACCTCAATGCCGATACCGAGGGCACTCATCTCATGGATACCCCAGATACCTCCACTTCTGCCGACGTCACGGCGGAACTTCCGATTGCCAAAGACCTGGAAGATGCCACGGCGCCTGACTCGACCGAGCCTGCCACCGATGACTCCCAGAAACCGAAAAACTCAAGCAGCCTGAAGCGCAAGTTCGTCGCGGGCGGCGTGGCACTTGCCATCGTCGCGGCTCTCGGCATCGGCCTCTCACTAAACCATGAACCCGTGAACATCCCCGACAACGCCCCTGTCGCGTCCGCCAAGGCCGCCGAGGACGAAAAGACCTACCCCGCAGCCGTCACCCTCGAGGCCGACGGCTGGTACGAGGGCGATGGCGAGTTCTCCTACGAGATCGTCGATGCAGATGGCGAGTCCGCAGCCAAGGGCGATATCGTCCCCGGCAAGAAGGAATCCGTAGACCTTCCCCACGGCGCCTACGCGTTGAACGTCACCTCCATCCCGACCGCCAAGGACGGCAAGACCACCTGGTTGGTGCCGGACGCGGTCGATTTCGTCGTCGAGGGCAAGGGGGCGTCCGTCAAGGTGAGCCTCACCAAGGTCGACATGACCGACGATGCGGCAGTGGACGCGGCAATCGAAAATCTCCCCGAGGAGGAGCGTGCCGCCGCCAAGAAACTCATCGAGGCCAAGCGTGAGAACCCGAACGCCAGCGCCGTCTCCGCACCCGTCTCCCGCCCCAGCAACTCCACCGTCCAGCAGGCGGCCGCCTCCAAGCCCTCCGGCTCCAACTCCAACAAGAACGATTCGAAGCCGTCTACCGGCTCTGGCTCCAATTCCGGCTCCAGCTCCAACAAGGGCGATTCCAAGCCCTCTGGCTCGAACAAGAACGACAAGGAGGACAAGCCCGCGTCCAAGCCCTCCGGCTCGGGTAATTCTGGTTCGAACTCCGGCTCCGATTCCGACAGCTCCAAGCCCTCCAAGCCCGCCGAGCCCGAGAAGGTCTGGGCCGTCATCACCCCCGCATGGGACGAGCAGATCTACCACCCCGCCGTCACCCATGTTGAGAAGCAAAAAGTTGGCGTTCAATACATGGCAGATGATGGAAAGATGTTCGACAGCGAGGACGACTGCGCCTACTACTGCGTCATCAATGGACTCCAGTACAGTTGCCTGCCCAAATACCAGGATGTAACTGTGACCGACCAGGCAGCATGGACCGAGACCGTACACCACGAAGCCGTCTACGGCTGGGTGAACAAATAGGATGTCCGAAACGAAAAGAGATGTAGGCTATGTCGCTACGTACCTTTATCCATGGGCTTGTAAGCGGAACCAAATCAGACAAGTCGAAGACATCGACATCGACAGGCTTCGAAAGCAGCTCAAACGGAAGCGGGAATCCTTCGAAAGTTCATTCACCAGAATCAAATGACGGTCCCTACAGAGCTGCACGGGATGTTGTATATGACTTCCTGCCCATGTTTCGCAAGCTCAACGAACAGGGAACCGATTATTGCGTGGTCGGTGGTATGGCAGTCCTGCTTCAGGCGATGGATAAGGCACGAGATTCCAACAGGTTCAGGGCAACCCACGATGCGGACATCATGTTTGGCTCCGAGTACACAAACGTAGATTTTGCCAAAGTATATATGGCTGCGTTCGGTGAGGATGGGCAATTCGCCCAGACGGCCTATGACGAGATGTTTGGCGAGGGAGCGTTCGAAGAGCTGGCCGAAGAAGACCAGGCGCTGGTCAACTGTTCCTTCTGCGGTCCCGATACTTTCTCGGGAAAGAATGACTATCCCGACTTCGATGTGGTAAGAAGCCTGAACGGGCTGGCTCTCGATGATTTGGATAGAGAGTATATCCAAGTTGAGGACGTAGCCGTTCCCGTCGCGAAAGTCGGGACACTTCTCGAGATGAAGCGGCGAACAGTTGCCTTGCTCAAATCCGACATGGCTTTTTCAAGCCGCCCACAGGACTATGCAGATATCGAGACGCTGGAAATGATTCAGGAGAGGCTTTATGACCAAGGAACACCTGAACGAGATTATGACGGGCCTTTGCCGGAAACTGAAGATCCGGGAAAGTAACTTGGTCGCGGTTCACGAGGCCGGACTTGTCGCGCTTGGCATCGATAGCAATGCCATCCCATACGGATTGGATTTCCTTCTATTGAATGGCACTGAGGATGGCGCCGTGCGTGAATTCACCTTCGAGGGTTTCGACATCCGCCTCTACACGCCAGAGGAATTCGGGGCAGATGGACCCATTTCCTTGGTATCTCCTAAGGGCATGGATTTTCCAGCTCTCGCTCCCGAGATCATTTTAGAGACGATTTCAAAGTCACCAGTTATCGAATACCTAATGGAACAGAGAGCGGCACTGGCGGAGCTGCTGCACTTCGACGATATGGACGATGACGAGCTCCGCCAATTCGCCGCTTACGTCAGGTCGTGATCCCACGGAATCCGACGGAAACAGCCTCGGACATACCGCACCCTTCGAAGAGGAGCTGATCGCATGACCTACTTCCTGAAAGACTGCGGGCGTGAAGCCTCGTCTCCCGCTAAAGATAGGGAGGATATCGCACGAGCCGTTGCCGAAACGTTCGCGACCAGACCTTATATCAGGTACGCCGTGTTCATCGAGCCGTACGCCGACGGCAGCGGGGACGATAGCGTTGAGCTGATTGCCGTCCCCGATGGGAGGTTCGGCGTACCGCTGGTACCGTGGGCGGCCACGGGGTGCGAGGAGTTCGCCTACGACTTGGTCGCGGCCCTCGGCAGGGACGTTGACTGCTGCCTGGATGGGTGCGAGAGGGCGAGACTAGCCCCAATCTACCGAGCAATCGTGCCGATTTACAGGCGTCCCGACCCCGCAATCGAGCCTGCCAACAGATATCTCGCCTCCGCAAAGGCCGATGCGACAATCGCCTCGAGTGCGCTGCGCTGCCACCGCATGAATGCCGACCACGTCGCCAGGCATGCGGCGCGGACGGTCGGGCAGAGCCTTCTCGCGACTACCTCCGCATTCGGCGGCAAAGGCGACACGATGGCGACGCTCCCGGACATCCTCGACAGCGCAATCGAATGCGGAGCGCTCTTCCGCAGGGGCTGGATGGGGACGGCCGCCGAGCGGCTCGAAGCCTGGATGTCTGCCGCCGAAGGCGGAGCCGATATAAGCGGAGGGGATGCGCTGGAGGCGGCGTGCCTTGCGAACCGATTCGCCGACGAGCTACTCGAAAAACGCCGTACCGCTTTCCGCATCGAGACACAGCGGATACCGTAGGACACATCCGATAGATAGAAATAGGGAGGGGACGGTTATCCGTTCCCTCCCTTTTCAACAACGTAGATAGCTCGGCTACTTCCTCCTGACGCCCACAACACCGTCCACAACGACCTCGCTCCAGCGGATGTAACGCACCGTATCCATGGTTAACTTTACCGCGGCGCCAGCTCGCGCTCGTGAGGACGACTGCCCAGAGACATCAATTTCGGATACCTCGGCGGCGTTCGCCTCGTCCGCATCGAGCCACGCCTCGCACTTATACGTGCGCCACTGCCCGCCGCCGATGTTTCGGTACGCGGTCGCGGGGACCGTGATGCGAGCGAGCTCGTCGAAGTAGTATGCCGTGTGGCCCTCGCCGGAGTCGCCGATTGCCGCTAGCTCGAACTCCTTGCCCTTGGCGTCGTAGCCCTTATGCTTCGGCTCGTCGAAGACGGGGATGAAGCCGGGGTGCGCCTCCGCACCCTCTTCGGGCAGCAGCCTCATGTCCCAGCTCGGGTCGAGCACGACCGAGCCCGGGGCGTACTCCGTGCGCAGGGTGCAGCGGTTGCGCCCGAACAGCGGAGAAACGCCCTTCGTGGCGACCGCATGGGTAATCGCCTCGTCGCCGAGTGCTTTATCGGCATGCCAGCCGGTGAAGCCGCTCGAGGGATTCATGCCGAAATGATCATTGAGATTGCAGGTCGGCTCCAGCTGCTTGTCGATAACCTCCTGCGGGAATGTGTAGTCAGTTCCGGTGAGGTAGCGGGGGCTCGTGAAGATGATGTTCTCCTTATTAAGTCCATCCTTGAAGAAGATGAACTTACCCATCCTCACGCGAGTCCACAGGTACAGGTCACCGTTGACCTTCCTGCCGACATACTTCGAACCCTGGAAGATGCTCGGGTCGGAGCAGTCCTTATCGCCCTCGTACCAGCCGTCCAGGCACTTGTCGAGCAGGCTCATATCCTGACCCTCGTCGCGCATGACCTGCTCGA